>WFRY01000377.1 GCA_015486315.1 Desulfobulbaceae bacterium | reverse complement strand
CCCCACTTCGGGCAATGATGCTTTATTGGTTGTAATCACAGGGATGCCGGCAAGCATTGCCTCAAGGATCGGCAAGCCGAACCCTTCGTATTCCGAAGGCAGAACAAACACATCCGCGCCCCGGTAAACAGCTGCCAGTTCGGCAAAACCGAGACTGCTTAGACGATGAACCCGGTCTTGACAGTGCAAGGCAGCAAGACTTTTCCGGACCCGCCCCTCTCCTCTGCGTGCTGTGCCGACAAGCACAAGGTGATGGGGAACCCTGTCGGCAATCTTTCCAAAGGCCTCCACCAGGACATGGACATTTTTATGGGGGTATGTATGGGCCACGCACAGGATATACGGCTCTGGCGGCAACTGTTCTACGCGATGAACGGTGCCGGGATTTGATGAAGCAAAGGTCGGATCAACTCCTTCAAGAACAGCAGTAATGTTCTCCTTTGGTGCAAAATCGTACCTGATGACCTCCTGCCTGGAAAACTCCGACACTGTGATAACCCCCTCACAGGTACGACAGGCGGATGAAACAAGGAAATCAAGTGTTTTTCGCTCCAGCAGGCTGAGGTCATCGGGATGGTTTTTGTACTGCAGATCATGGATGGTGACCACCTGGGGGCAGGGGCAGTGTAATGGGGCCGTGTAACCAGGCGACCAGAGTACATCAATAGTACTTTTCCGCACATACAGCGGTAACACTATCTGTTCGGCCAGAATACGAATGGGACGATTTTTCGCCCTGAACGACAACTGCACGTACGCCACATTCCCGGCCGACAACAGGTCGGTGCGAAAAACAGCTTCATTATCCCTGGTGGTGAATACAACGAAATCCGTTTCCGGTTCCAGATTCACCATCTCCTTCAGGTTCTCCCGCAGGTAGATCTCGGTTCCGCCGACATCGCCGGGAACCAGAAATAAGGTATTGATGCCGATACGCATGGAAAATCAGCTCCCTCCATCATTCTTTCGCTGCCTGGACATGAGCGCATAGGCACCTACGATCCCCCAGCGGACAAGAAAATGGATCCATGTCTGCGGAGAGAATGCACCGGCATCCTCTTTTGCAGCCAAATACTCTTCCTGAAACTGAATAGCGTAATTCCGACCGCTGATTGAGGTCTCGTGCCAGCGAAATGCAGCCAGTGGTTCACCACCGACCCGGACTGCATGCCCGAGGCGCCACAGGCGGAGGATAAAGTCATAATCCCAGGCCGCGACCATGTCTTCACGGAGCAGTCCTGCCCGTTGTACGGCAGCCCGCTGAAAAAACAGGGAGGGTTGCGAAAGATAGTTGATACACTGATAGGTAAACCTGTTGGAAACAGGAAAAAACATCCTCTTGAAGCCACTGATAAGGCTCCGGATCTCCCTGCCCTGTTCATCAATAATGGAACAGTCACCAAAACACATGGCCGCTGACAGATGCCCGTCAAGGGCATCCCGAACCCGTGCCAGTGCCCCCGGAAAATACAAATCATCGGAGTTGAGCCAGGCAATGACATCACCTGTTGCCAGCTGCAGTCCCTTGTTGATGGCATCGGCCGGACCGTTATCGCTCTCGATAATACAATGCGTTATGTCAGCGGCATACCGGTTGATAATCTCAAGGGAACCATCCGTACTGTTACCGTCAATGACAATATACTCCAGATCCACGTCTTCCCCCTGCTCTATCACAGAGCGAATTGTCTGCTCCAGATAACGGGCACCATTGTAATTTGGTGTAATAATGGAAAAACGCATCACGAACTCACCTTCTGTGGTTTCTGCAGTCTAAATACATGCCGATCCAGGAGCATGATCGGCAGCAGGAAGTACCCGCCCAGCAGGACGAAATAGTAATAGCGCCAGTTGGTTGTGCCCACAAAAATCAGTAATGAAACGACCTGCACCAGGATAACAGAAGAAAAAACAGCCGAGAGTGGAAAGCGGCTGTACAACAGCATGCTCAGGGGAAAGAGATACAACAACCAGAACGGATTCCAGCTCAGGTACACCCACGGGTACTCCATGGATTTTTCATAGAGTTTCAGAGCCGCGTCGTGCAGGGCCGGAACCGGATAATGGTTGGGCGGCAGGTAGGTATGGGTATCGTTCCAGCCGGATTGACGGAGAAAGGTGTAGGCATAGCGGTCCCCGAGATAGTAATGCCAGAGATCACTCTGCGCTTTATTCTTTTTCAGATCCAGCAACCGGGGATACTCCCGGGCTGCATCGAAAATCCTGGTGCCGGGTGATTCCTGCTCAAGCTGCTGCAGGTACATACGGCTGAGATCATGAAAATACGAACCGCCCTTGATGGACGCCGGAGGAAAGACAACCAGGACAAATAATCCTGCAACAGCAACCACGCCCGCAGCAAGAAAAATCTTCGGGACTTTCACCAGCTGGAGCAGAAAAAAAAGAACCGGCAGAAAAAAGAGATACACTATGCCGTTATGGCGAAACAGCACCAGGGCAACAAACAGGAAAAGCAGCAGCATAATTTGACTGAGGGAGAGCTGCAACGGCTGACCACTTCTTTTTCTGTACAAAAAATATGCAGGAACAAGAGACCAGAAGACAACCAGCAGGGCAAAGGGGACATCCTTCCACAAGGTAATATTGTACAGTCCCACGGGAAGAGAACCCAACAGGAGAAGATAACAGGGTAGCAGCCAGCGCAGTCGGACGCCCTGCCTGAAGCAGAAAAAAAACGTTCCCGCAGTCAGCAGGGAAAGAAGCAGAATCTGCGACAGGGGAACCACGGCAATATTATTCCACACATGCTGCAGGAACATATACCAGATAACATTGACAACCGGATGATTGTTGATCATAACATCCGGCAGCCAGGCTGCGCGCCAGATGTTCAGTGAATCAACCGACATTACCCCGGGCCAGAATGCCGACAACCATCCTGAATACACAATAAGTGCTCCTGAAAACATCACCCAGAAAAGTCGAAGCTTTTTCCCTGTAAAAAAATCCTTAGTCCCACCGTAACGGGAGATCGTGTGCAGCAGCAGACAGGTAATCCAGGTAGCGAATAAGGCAAAAATAATCTGAAAAATAATTCTATCTGGATGAAAGTAATGTTTGAGCGAGCTGAGCGGTGCTGATATCCGGTACTGTCCGTTATGCTGATCCTCAGGCAGAGAAAGGTTGATAATACGACCGCTTTTTGTTTTCAGTGAAACAGAGGTCACAGCTGTTTTTTCAGGGACTGTAATACGCAACGAGTCAACCGTATATCTCGGCATGTCGCTGGACACGGCAAAGTTGCCCTGCTCGTCAAGAAACCAGAAATTTACTTTGTTCAGCAAAACCTCCCAGTTCGAGCGATACAGATCGTGACGTGTCTGCTGCCCATCAACGGTGATAAGGGCAATACCGGAACGATTATTGGTTTTCAGCGAGAAGTAAAGCTGCTTTTTGATCGGCAGGGTAAGGACGATTTTTGCATCGTCCGAATCAAAAACCCATCCAGTACCGCGAACATAACGAACAGCCTGCAATGTTACCGGAGGAATTGGATAGCCTCTGTCATCAATCCTTATTTCGGTGAGAATGATACGGGAATTTTTGGATGAGACGTTTTTTTCGGCCCCACCTGCCAATATAACCCTGTGCTGCTTCCCCGGACCGGATCGCGTAGGAACAAATTGAAATTTTTCCTGCTCGTATCCATTATACCCCCACCCGGAATCCCACTGCACAGTCACAAATGCATCCGGGTTGACGGCTCTTCCCTTGATAACCAGACGCGCCGGTTCATACCAGGCGTTAGCAAAGATGAAATACAACAGGAAAACGACAAAAAGGCTGCCGGCAAGCAAAAATTTATGCTTCTGTATACCCGGCAATGTTACTCCAAACGACATGACAGGACCTATTGCGGTGCAGACAGCATGAGCTGCTCAAGCATTTCGGCTATCTTATCGGTGTCTCCGCGCTGAACAAGGTAGGAATGATCAGCCTGCCCATCCACAGTGCCGTGCCAGTAATTCCGACCAGTAGGATGAACACTGTTCCTTCCGTACACCCTGGTCCACAGATCGCTCTCCTGTCCATTGGCTATTCCAACCGCATAAAATACGGCAACCTGATCCCAGCTGGGACGATCAGTCAACCTGTTGTACAGTTCATAGCTGCGCCGTATCGGATTAGTCGACCGTACATTTTTCAGACCGGCACCGGTCCAGATATCCCTGCCGACCTCAAATCCACAGAAAATAACGGGGGTAGGCCAATATTTAACCACATGCATGGCAGCAGGTACATCCTGGTAAAAATTCCACTCATATCCTGCAGGATAGTCCCCCCCCATGCACACCATTGTTTTTACTTTATGACGGACAAGTGTGCCGCCATCCAGAGGACTGATTGCATCTGCCTTAGACAACAGGAGATTACGTAAATTCGTCAAGTAGCCAATGGTGACAATGGTTACACTGTGATCCGCCTGTTGAGCCAATATTTTACGATATAAGGTGACAGCATCCGGAGCATCCTTACCGGCAGGACTGTCATGGGAAAACTCTTCAGCAATTTTACGGGTGTACTTTGATATGTGTGTCACGGCTTTTCCCTTAACCATACCAATTGGTATGTCAGGTCTACCGTACCAGGTATTGATGGCATCCAGGCAGGGCACACTCCACGGATCCCCTGAAGATACCATCATGGCCAGAATCCGGACATGACCTTGATCTGCGAGTCCGTGCAGGACAGCGACGGCACCGGTGTCATCAACATCTGAAGAAAAATCCGTGTCGAGAATCAGTAGAGGAGGTTTTTCAGCCCAGCCATTATTGCTTACCACAACAAAACTCACTGCAGCCACGACGACTAAAATTTTCAGCCAGGGCAGCATACCCGTTCTAATCATTTAAACGCCCGCTGATATCGCCTGTAGCCATTGATATGACGATAAAAACCAAGTCCGAGACGACGCAGGATAATCGGCGGCCAGGTTCCCATTTCAAGGATAGAGGGATCCCGACGAATATTTTTGAAATTCTCCAGCCGCTGCCTCAAGCTGAGGTCGGCATCGGTTCGAAAATCAGTATATTCAAAAATACCAAAATTTTCCAGGTGGTAGAGACTTTCAAAAAAATCGATCTCAGCCGGAGTGGGCTTGAAAACCATCCGGGCATGACGACGTGCAAACCATTCAGGATCAGGCAGCATACAGCCGGAACGCAGGTAAGCCCTGTTCAGACGGCCGGCATCATCAAACACCTGGTCCTGAACAGGTCTTATTTTTTCTTCAAAAAGTAGCCGCTCCTCAGGGAGGTCAAGGGTGGAAATCAATACCTCGCCCTGCCCGGTTTGAATAGACTGCCTGATCT
>WFRY01000376.1 GCA_015486315.1 Desulfobulbaceae bacterium | reverse complement strand
TCCAGCTGCGGGTTGAAAAAGCGGAGGGGTTGGACATTCACTGCACCGTTGTTGTCGGCGGTCAGCTCAGGTCCAAAAAAGGGCTGAATATTCCCGGCATTGACCTGGGAGCCGGTGCCTTTACCAACCGTGATCGGGAATGTATGCAGTTTGCCCTGGAACATGGTGTCGATGCAGTTGGTCAATCCTTTGTCAACGATGCCCAGGACATTAAAGACGTACGTACAGCTGCAGCTGAGATGGGCTTTGATCCCTTTATTGTCGCCAAGATTGAACGGGCGAGCGTCAGGGATAGAATTGATGAAATTCTTGAAGTAACAGACGGTATCATGGTGGCCAGGGGGGACCTCGGGGTGGAGATCCCCATTGAACAGATTGCCGTAGCCCAGAAATTCATCACTGCCCGGGCCAACGTATTCGGAAAACCGGTCATCACGGCAACCCAGATGCTTGAGTCCATGACCAGTAACCGCAGGCCGACCAGGGCGGAGGCCACGGATGTGGCCAATGCCGTCCTGGACGGTACCGACTGCGTGATGCTGTCCGAGGAATCAGCCATGGGCGAGTATCCCCTGGAGGCAGTCCGGATGCTGGTAAAGATTGCTGCCGCCACAGAACCGCACCGGCAGCAGCGTCATCTTGAATCCACCCTGAAACCCCAGGCACAAGATTACAAACCAACCGTGGTTGACCTCATTGCAATCAGTATAGAAAATCTTATTACGACCATCGATTCACCAGCCGCCATACTCACGCCGACAGCCAGTGGTTATACGGCCCGCAGCCTGACCAGGTTCAGACTGCCGGTATGGATCCTGGCTGTCAGTGCTGCCGAAAAAACCTGCCGTGAACTGATGTTTTCCTATGGTGTCTATCCGATTTTAAATTCGGATCACCCGACAGACTGGACCGAACATGCCCGTCGCTATGCCGATTCCTACGGCCTTGATGGAAAATGTATCCTCCAGACCGAGGGTCCGTCTCCGAACCATCCATCGGCAAACCATCAGATGGAAATCATCAATCTGGAGCAGGCCTGAAACAGGTTGCCCAGGTGATGTTTTACCCATCCTAACAGCTACTTACCCCACAAGAGGTAAACCTGATATTTCATGCCTCGGCGTCTGCATGTATCTGATTCGGCACTGAGACTCCGCAGCAACTGTAGATAACAATAATTTTTAGCAAAAGAGATTTCAATCTATATCGTTGTATGCTAAACTTAAAAATTATGGACTCGTAAAAAGTACCAAGGCAGTTAAAATCTTCAAATCCGTCATCCCCGAGGTAGTAGTCGGGGATCCATAACGCCATGAAATAACTGGATCGAAGTCTACGCTATCTCCGCCAGACAGACTGCTGGATGACGGGATTGGTAGAATACAGGATTACGAATTTGAAGACTTTTTACGACTATCTCATATATTATCTTTCGTCTTTCTTAACGTCTCCCCAACTGCGATACCCGGGAGATTTACATCCTCTTACCAGGAGACACATTTAATGAGTCCTGCAACAAAAAATACAGATAACCGTCGTGAGCGAATCAACAAGCTTAAACGGGCCTTTGCCTACAACATTTTCTACCAGCAGGGAGTAACTACTACCAACGCAAGCTTAAACGATATTTACCTTGCTGTTTCCCATACCCTCAGAGACCGGATGCAGCACCTCTTTATCAATTCGATTGAGGCAATCTTGGAGAAAAACTCCAAGATTGTCTGCTATCTGTCTGCAGAATTTCTCATGGGTCCGCACCTCCATAACAACCTGATAAACCTTGGCCTGTATGACGAGTTTTCCCAGGCAGCCGAGGAGGCCGGTCTGAACCTGAAGGAGATCATCGATCATGAAGAGGAACCCGGTCTGGGCAACGGGGGACTGGGCCGACTGGCGGCCTGTTATCTTGACTCGCTTGCCTCGCTGCAGATTCCGGCAATCGGTTACGGCATCCGCTACGAGTACGGTATGTTTGACCAGGAGATTGTAGACGGCTGGCAAAAAGAACTCAGCGACCGCTGGCTGCATTCGGGCAATCCCTGGGAAATTAAAAAACCTGACCTGGCCCGCGATGTCGGTTTCGGCGGCCATACCGAGATATACCATGGAGAAAAGGGTAACCGGCGGATACGCTGGATTCCGGCCAGGGTAATCACCGGAATTCCTTATGATACCCCTATCCCCGGTTATAAAGTCAACAATGTCAATCTGCTGCGTCTGTGGAGCGCTGAGGCCCATACCTCCTTTGATTTTGCAGACTTTAACACCGGCGACTATTACGGAGCAGTGGAAGACAAGATCAAGGCCGAAACCATTACCAAGGTCCTGTATCCCAACGATGAACAGTTCCAGGGCAAACAACTGCGCCTGGAACAGCAGTACTTTTTTGTTTCCTGCTCCCTGCAGGATATGATCAAAATCCACCTGTTTATGAATGACAGCCTGGATAATTTCTCTGATGACTTTGCAGCCCAGCTCAATGATACCCATCCTTCGGTTGCCGTACCCGAACTGATGCGACTGCTGTTGGATGTCTACCTTTACGACTGGGAAAAGGCATGGGAGATTACCTGTAAATGCCTGTGCTATACCAATCATACCCTGTTACCCGAAGCCATGGAAAAATGGCAGATTGACCTTTTCGGCAGCCTGCTGCCGAGGCATCTGGAGATCATCTATGAAATCAATCGCCGCTTCCTGGATGAGGTACGTCTCAAGTACCCCGGTGACGAAGGACGTCTTGAGAGAATGTCCATTATCGATGAATCCGGTCCCAGGTATGTACGAATGGCCAACCTGGCCTGTATCGGATCCAAAGCCATTAACGGGGTGGCGGCCATGCACACCGATCTTTTGCGCAAGCATACCCTGGCCGACTGGAACACCATGTATCCGGGCAAGATCCGCAATGTGACCAATGGCGTTACCCCGAGACGCTGGATTGCGGTGAGTAATCCTCGCCTGACCAGCCTGATCACCGATGCCATCGGTGAAAAATGGATTACCCATCTTGACGAGTTGAGAAACCTGGAGAAGATGGCCGACGATGCTGCATTCCTTGATGCATGGCGCAAGGTCAAGGAAGACGACAAGCAGGATGTTGCAGACATCATTCTCAAGTACGACAACATAGTTGTTGACCCAAGGGCCATGTTTGATGTCCAGGTCAAGCGCATTCACGAGTATAAGCGACAACACCTGAACGTCCTGCATATCATCACGCTCTATAATCGGATCAAGGCCAACCCAGACATCGACATCACGCCGCGCCTCTTTGTCTTCGGCGGCAAGGCCGCACCCGGTTATTTCATGGCTAAACGAATCATCAAGCTGATAACCTCGGTGGCCCGGGTGGTGAACAACGATCCTGATGTCCGTGACCGGATCAAGGTCTATTTTATCGCCAATTACAACGTTAAGATCGGCCATATTGTCTACCCCATGACCGACCTGTCCGAGCAGATTTCCCAGGCCGGCATGGAGGCATCGGGTACCGGCAACATGAAATTCTCCATGAACGGTGCCCTGACCATCGGTACCCTGGATGGGGCCAACGTGGAAATCCGGGAAGAGGTGGGAGCAGACAACTTCTTTCTCTTCGGCCTCAACGTGGAAGAGGTCATGGACCTGCAGAGATCCGGCTACAACCCAATGGACTATTATAACAATAACGCCGAGCTCAAGCAGGCCATAGACCTGATTGCATCGGGCCATTTTTCCCATGGCGACCGGGAACTGTTCCGGCCCGTTGTCGACTCGCTGCTCTATGATGATCAGTATACCCTGTTTGCCGATTACCAGGACTATATCGACTGCCAGCAGCGGGTCGGTGAGGTCTTTGAGGACAAGACCCGCTGGACCAGGATGTCTATTTTAAATACGGCACGCATGGGTAAGTTCTCTTCAGACCGCTCCATCATGGATTACAGTAAAAAAATCTGGGATGTAAAACCCTTTCCCGTTGAACTGAAATGGCAGCGCCTGCCGGCAGACGGTGTGCTTTTCCCCAAAATCAAAGAAGAAAAAGAGGAAAAACCATTATGAGTGATTACAGACAAGCATGTGATTTCAGTATATTCGGCGTCCTGGGAGATCTGTCCCGGCGCAAGCTGATCCCCTCACTGTACCAGTTGGACAAGGCCGGGCTGTTGCACAATGAAACCCGTATCATCGGTGTTGCCCGCCATGATATCAACCAGGAAGAATTTGTTGCCAAGGTGCGTGACAGTCTGGAGACCTTTGTCAAGGACTCCCTGGATCCGGAAGTTGTTGAACGGCTGCTGGCCAGGCTGCACTATGTGTTGATTAATCTGGATGTGCCCGAGGAGTACAACAGACTGGCCGAGATCATTGACCAGGAAACGCGGGTGCTGGTGAACTATTTCTCCGTGGCACCCTTTCTCTTTGACGACATCTGCCGGGGCCTTGACCATGCACAGATAGTGACCCCGGAAACCCGGGTGGTTCTGGAAAAACCAATCGGACGAAACCTGGCGACATCACAGGAAATCAACGACACAGTGGCCAGAGTCTTTACTGAAGATCAAGTCTACCGCATCGATCATTATCTCGGTAAAGAAACGGTCATGAACCTGCTGGCCCTGCGCTTTGCCAACTCCATCTTTACCACCAACTGGGACCATAACACCATTGATCATGTCCAGATCACGGTTGCAGAGGAGGTGGGTATTGAAGGGCGCTGGGGATACTTTGACGAGTCCGGCCAGCTGCGGGACATGGTACAGAACCACCTGATGCAGATCCTCACCCTGGTGGCCATGGAACCACCGGTCAACATGGACGGGGACTCCATCCGTAATGAAAAACTCAAGGTACTCAAGGCATTGCGCCCGATCACCGTTGACACGGTTGAAGAAAAGACGGTCAGGGGCCAGTATGCCGCCGGTTTTATCAAGGGAAACGCGGTTCCCGGCTACCTTGAAGAAGAGGACGGTAATCCCGCTTCCACTACAGAAAGTTTTGTCGCCCTGCGGGTGGATATCGACAACTGGCGCTGGGCTGACGTGCCCTTTTACCTGCGTACCGGCAAGAGGTTGACCACCAAACGCTCCGAGGTGGTCATCTACTTTAAACAGCTGCCCCACAACATCTTTAAGGACAGCTACAAACACCTGCCCCAGAACAAACTGGTGATCCGTCTCCAGCCCGACGAGGGGGTTGAGATCGAAATGCTGAACAAGGAGCCCGGGATCGGCAAGGGCATCAAACTGCAGAAAACCATGCTGGACCTGAGTTTTTCCGATGCCTTTAACACCCAGCGCATAGCCGATGCCTATGAAC
>WFRY01000375.1 GCA_015486315.1 Desulfobulbaceae bacterium | reverse complement strand
GTATGAGCAGGCAATCAAATATTATCAGGACCTGTTGCAGAGTAAACCTGACGACCCGATTCTTCACTATAATCTAGGTGACGCCCTGTACAGGGACAAAAAATACGAACAGGCAGTCGCGGAGTTTACTCATGGATTACAGACGGAAGACCTCTCGCTGCAGGCTAAAAATTATTACAACCGGGGCAACGGACAATACTTGATGGGCACGGCAACCGAAAAGACGGACCCGGAGCATACCATGAAACTCTGGCAGCAGGCTTTGGACTCGTACAAGGCTGCAATTGCGCTGCAGCCGGACGACAAGCAGGCTGTCCATAACCGTGAGCTGGTCGAAAAAAAACTTGCGCAGTTAAAAAAACAAGATCAGAAAAAAAAGCAACAGAACAATAACCAGCAGGAGAACAACAAAAAGAAGAAGAAGGACAACAAGCAACAGGAAAAGAACAAGAGTAATGGAGGTCAGGATCAGCAAAAGAACAAGGATAAGGGTGATCAGGGCCGGGAGAACAAAAAGAATAAGGGAAAACAGGACCGGAAAGAGCAACAGGAAAACCGACAGCAGTCACAGGACCGGAAGGATAAAGATCAGCAGCAAAGTGGCAGCAGCACAGAGCAGCAAAAGAATAAGGACGACAAGAAAAATCAGGCTGCGGGCAGCAGTAAAGAGCAAAAAGACCGGCAGCAGAACAATAAGCAGGATAAGACAGGTGGCAGCGCCGGGCAGCAGCAGAAAGGCAAAGACAAACAGCCCCCCCGGGGTCAGGAGATGAGCAGACAGGATATGGTGCGAAGAATGGAGGGTAAAATGACCCGGCAGGAGGCAAAAAATCTGCTGGAAAGCCTGAAGGGTGAACAGGGTGAACTTAATTTTATTCCCCAGGGATCCGGATCTGCAGACAAGGAAGGAAGGAATTGGTGATGAAGCAAATGTACTCTATAACTAAAAATATTGTTCCGACAGTACTACTCCTGATAGCAGCTCTTTGTATACACCTCCCGGCAGCAGCCATTGCCCTGGCTGCCGATGTAGAGGTCAAGGCTGAGCTCAACGCCGCAAAATTCCCTGTTGATCAGGCAGTACTGCTCACCATCAGCGTCATCGGTGCCCGGTCAGCCGAACCGACAATGCCGAAAGCCGACGGGCTCCAGTTTGCCTACCGGGGCCAAAACAGCCAGTCACAATGGATTAACGGTAAATCTTCCTCCTCAATCTCCTTTGTTTTCATGGTCCAGGCGGAAAAGGCCGGGAACTATACCATAAAACCCGTCAAGGTCACGGTGGACGGCAAGACCTACATGACCGACCCGATCAGCTGTACGGTTCTGCCGATCAGTACTGCCGGCGCTCCACCGGCAAACAGACAGTCGCTCCAGTCCGGACAGCCCAATGCGCCCGCAACACGGCTACGTTCAGGCGAGTCGGAAAAGATCGGTTTTATGCGCATAATCCCTGAACAGGATAAGATTTATTCCGGTCAACTGGTTCCCTTTACCATCAAGGCCTATTTCCGACAGGGAATGCGGGTAACGCTCAAATCAAGCCCCCGCTTTATCGGTGAAAACTTTATTCTGCAATCCCTTGACGAAAAACCGCAGCAGCGGGAAGAATCGGTGAACGGTGAACCCTACACCTCGCTTACCTGGAAAGGAACCCTGTCTGCGGTAAAGGAGGGGACCTTTCCCCTGGAGGTGGAAATGGATGCTGACCTGCTGGTACGCACACAATCGCAACGCCGTGCACCGCAACTCGGTTCGCAATTCTTTAACGATCCCTTCTTTGATGACTTTTTTGCCCAATACTCCCGCCGGAACGTAAAAGTTGCAAGTCCTGCCAGAGACATCGTTGTAATGGACCTGCCCGAAAAAGGACGGCCGGATGACTTTCACGGGGCCATAGGTACTTTCAGCCTGGCAGTTGCCGCCTCGCCGCTGAAAGCCAAGGTCGGTGATCCCATTACCCTGAAGATGATGGTTTCAGGGACTGGAAACTTCGACATGGTACATGCACCTGAGATGACGGATACAAACGGCTGGAAAACGTATCCGGCCACGGACAGCTTTGAGAAACAGAGTCGCGGCAGGGGCAAAAAGACCTTTGAACAGGCCATAGTCCCGACTTCGGCCAACCTGACAGCTGTTGGGCCGATACAGTTTTCCTATTTTGATCCCAAGGCAGGCGAATATATCAGCCTTGTCAGTGATCCTGTCGCTGTCCAGATCGAGCAGCCCGCCGGAGGACCGGCAACACTGACCAGTCCTGTGCAAAAATCCACGGGTACGGCAGCTTCCGACAGCCTGGACTTGCGACAGCAGAACAATCTCACCCCGCTCCATACGGAGCCGGGCAGGATGGTTCATGCGATTAAACCCCTGTACAAGAAGGGCTGGTTTCTTTTTCTTATGACTGCGGCCCTTTTCTGCCTGATTGCAGCACTGGTACTCTATCTGCGCAGAAGAAAGCTGGCAGCTGATCCGGGTATCCTTGTGCATAAACAGATAAACCAGCAGCTCAACCACCTTTTCCGGCAAATGGAAGAGGCTGTCACCGCCAATGACCAGGACAGCTTCTGCAGTCTTTGCCGGACAGCTATCCAGTTGCGGCTCGGTGAACGATGGGGGATGGAGGCCCGGGCTATTACCCTGGCCGACCTGCAGCAAAGGCTTGCTGCGGGTGCGCCCCTGCTCGATATCTTTGCCAAAATAGAACATGCAGGCTACTCCCGTGACACACTTGACCGGACCACATTGAATGCAATGCTGCAGACCACACGACAAGAACTGGACCAAACACCATGAAACACAAAAACAGCATCCTTTTATTTATCGTAATAATCCTGCTCAGCAGCGTTTCAGCAAGGGCCGGAGACACCCTGTTTGACCAGGCCAACCAGGCATACACCAGGGGAGATAACCAACAGGCGATCAACCTGTACCTGGAACATGCGGACCGGGAAGGAGTTTCCGCCTCCCTGCTCTACAACCTGGCAAACAGTTATGCTGCTGCCGGACAAATCGGCCAGGCAGTGCTTAACTATGAACGGGCACTTCGCCTGGCACCGGGGAACTCCGATATTCAGGCCAACCTGGAACAGGTTCGAAAAGATGCCGGTCTCTACCGGGACGATCTGCCGGTTTACGAACGTCTTGCCGGAATATTAGAGGCGGACCAGTGGCTGATGCTTGCCGGTATGGGTTTTCTCCTGCTGGCCATATCCGCAATAACACCATTTCTGAGCCGAAAAATACCTGCAACTGCATTTCGACTGATCGTCATCGGTTCCCTGCTGGTGATTATTGCCACCCTGCCCCCTGCCCTGCTCAGGTATCAGTCATGGAACGACGGCGTTATCACCGGAGAAAATGTAAAACTCCTGATATCCCCTTTTCCCGGAGCGGCATCATCGGGAACCATCAAAGAGGGCAGGATGGTGCGTCCTGAAAAAACACACGGCGATTATGTCCTGGTACGGGATAAAACCGGACGAAGCGGCTGGATCAGCAAAGACGGTTTTGCTCAAATAGCAGCATTACCCCACCGCTGATTTACTTTTCCGGTTCAGGATGGAGTGCCTGTTGAACTGCCCGGTTCAGTTGATCCATTGAATATGGCTTTTTGATAAAACGTAAGCACTCCATGAACGGCCCTGCTGCACGCGCTCAAGTCCCCCGATACACAGGGGTATAATCGGGTGTCTTGATCACGCACAGCAGGACGTTCATGAAACACTTACATTCTGAGGTGTTATCATGTCAAAAGGTAACTTCTCCAAAAGTGTTGGTAAATGCTATTTTAGCATTCGCACAGCATCTTGCGGAAATCTTTCAACAAGGGGAGGCCATACATAGCTTTTATTG
>WFRY01000374.1 GCA_015486315.1 Desulfobulbaceae bacterium | reverse complement strand
GTCGTAAGAGTCTGTGGTATAGAAATGTTTTTCATTTCTCGATCTGACCTGATTCTTGCAAAGGAGGCAAGTGGTAGGCCACAGGACAAAATAGATATAGAGAGACTCAGAGAAGCCGAAAAGCTGGATTCCCAGGATTCTTGATTGCTGGGAAGATTTTATGACCCCTTTCCCTGATTTTTGGACGCTGTCTCGCTACCAAGTTCGTAGATGAGCCACAGATCAGTTCCTGAATAAATGATTTCCGAATAATTGAGTCCTTTTAGAAGTTATCACAACGCTCGGTTCACTGCAGGCCTGCTGCCTTTATGAACCTTTACGGTCAGTGTTTTTGTTTCGAGGTCAGGCAGTATATCAGCATCAGAAACAAACAAGTCCTGTAATATTCGCCTGGCTGCTGGTGTCCCTATGGTGGGTCCTTTTATAAATTTCTCCATTCCTGCTTCAAGTTGATAGTTCAGATTTTATGCCTAAATCAGAATATGCCGAAATAAAAATTAATCACTGATTTTGTCAAAGATTACCATAAATAATGAAAGATAAGGCCCGAACAAAAACAGAAGTCACTGTATTGCTGCCCGCCTATAATGAAGAGCTAAATATTGTAAAGGTTATCGGCAAGATAAGAGAACTATATCCAGATTATGAAATCCTGGTGATTGATGATGGTTCCACTGATAATACCATGAAAGCTGCGATGTATGCGGGAGCAAATGTCTGGCCTCATCCATATAATATTGGTAATGGAGCAGCAGTGAAAACAGGGCTTCGCTGTGCCTCAGGAGAGTGGATAGTGATGATGGATGCCGATGGTCAGCACAAACCTGAGGATATCGCCCGCCTTCTGAATTACAAGGATGATTACGACATGGTTGTGGGGGCAAGGACCAGGGAATCACAGACCTGCTGGTATCGTGATCTTGCAAACAGGGTTTACAACAGATTTGCTTCTTATGTTACCAAGTTCAAAGTGGAAGATTTGACATCAGGTTTTCGTCTTGTCAGGGCCTCAACAGTGAAACAGTTTATATATTTGCTGCCCAACACTTTTTCATATCCTTCTACACTTACCATGGCATACCTGCGAAGCGGTTTCACTATAAAATATGTGCCAGTGCATGCACAGAAACGTAAAGGAAAAAGCAAAATCAAGCTGTTCCAGGACGGCACCCGTTTTTTTCTGATTATCACTAAGATTGCAACACTTTTTTCTCCTATGCGGGTTTTTCTTCCAATAAGTGGATCGCTTTTTATGATAGCGCTGGCCTACTATGCTTATACCCTTGTAACTCAGGGACGATTTACAAATATGTCCGCTCTGTTATTCAACAGTGCTCTTACTGTTTTTTTAATAGGGCTTGTAGCAGAGCAGATTTCCCAGATGAGGTATGATCGCATCCAGTAAATTAGATTGCATGAAGCCCTAACTTCTGGTGCTGACTTCCACATTCCCGCGCTGGCAGGATGATGCTGATCCGCCTTTTGTCTATGAGTTGTCAAAACAATTTACAGATTCCTTTGATGTCATACTCCCCATTATCCAGGCGCCAAAACAAGAGAAATGATGGATGGCGTAATTACGCATCGTTTCCTTTATTTCAGGCTGCAACAGCCAGAGCCCGTGGATACAGAAATGCCTAAACCTTCATTACCATCATTTAACTCATTGGAGCGCCTACGGGTCATTTCCTGAAATTCACATGAAACGTTGAAGAACCATATAAATGACACAGGAATTTTGGAATGATATTATTATTTCCCAAACGGCATTAACAAGTAACCGGCAAGCATAACAAATATGCTGTTTGCCTCAAAAGTGCAAAAAACTATGGAGTTTAAATGAATGCCCAGGACTACCTGACTCATCTTTTGCCCAAGACCATCGCCTTCAAACTTGCCAGGATGGGGCTGATCAGGCCGGTCATGCCCATAATTCTCACGTATTCCGTCACCGCAGTGTGCTAGTCAAGATGCAGGACATGCAATATCGGCAGAAGATGGCAGGCAGACCCGGCGCTCAGCAATACCTATCTTACGTTGACAGAAATAGAACGTCTGTTTTCCAATATCGGTCCGGTCTATTTGTTCAATGTCAGTGGCGGGGAACCTTTCATGCGCAGGGATATTGCCGATATAATAGTTGCGCTTGCCTGCAAGTATCTGCATCCGCGTATTATACACATTTCTGCAAACGCCTTATGCCTCAGAGGATACAGGAACAGGCCCGGCGCTGCCTGGAAATCATTAATCGGGAAAATTCCGGCATACGGTTTTCAATAAAGCCCTCCATAGACCGCATGGGCGAAAGACATAATGAAATAAGGGGGGAAGGGCAATTTCATGGGAACGGTAATTTCCAATTTTAACAG
>WFRY01000373.1 GCA_015486315.1 Desulfobulbaceae bacterium | reverse complement strand
GTTCCGGAGCGCGGAGCGCGCAGGGACAAGGCACTGGACGAAATCAGCGCCGCGATTCCTGCAGGCGCGAAGCGCCTGCAGGAACGTCGCAAATCACCGGCAGTTTAAAGCAGAGCGACGAGGAACGAGGAGCGGCGCTTTAAACTGTCCGAGTGCATTTGTCTTGTTGGACGAAGCCGCTATCGCGGAGACAAATTCCATGCCGTCTTAATCCTCAGATAATCTATTGTAATTTCCTTCACAGGGTAATAAACCAGGAATGGAACAGTTAAATTTTCATACATTCCATTTATTACTCAAAGGAGGTTACCATGAACACCAGTTTACCTGATGATGCCGATTTCAACAAATACTACCAGAAACATGTACGATGTCTCAAACTGGCTGGTCTGCGACCCAAGACCATTGACGCCTACTCAAGAGCAACCAGACGCATCGGAAATTATTTCGATTGCCGGATTGACAACCTTACCACAGATGATCTGCTTGGCTATTTTAATGAAATCCTTGAATGTCATTCGTGGAGTACTGTCAAACTCGATCTTTATGGACTCCGTTTCTTTTATACCCATGTTCTCAATAAAACATGGGAAGACATTCCTCTTATCAAGCCCCCAAAAACTTCCAGGATTCCAGACATACTATCAGTTGAGCAATTAAGCCAGCTGTTTGCTGCCACCAGAAAATTGAGCTACAGGGTCTTTTTCTTTACCATTTACAGCATGGGGTTACGCCTTGGTGAAGGCATCAGGCTTACAGTGGGTGATATAGACTCCGACAATATGAGGGTCCATATCCGCAATGCCAAGGGCAACAAAGACAGGCTTGTACCTATGCCTGACAATACATTGCACGTATTGAAAAATTTCTGGAAAGTGCACAGACATCCTCTTTTTCTCTTTCCAAGCAGAAAAAGAGGACTTAAAAATGCTCACCTTGTTGAACAACCACTGGATAAAAGCGGCATACAATCCGCTATGAAATCCGTTGTCAGAGAGCTGGGTATAAAAAAAAATTTCTTGTCATTCCCTTCGCCACAGTTACGCAACTCATATGCTGGAGGCCGGTGTTGATCTCATTGAATTACAGCAGATATTAGGGCATGTAAGTATACTGACTACCTCCAGATACACCCACCTCACCAGAAATACCAAAAACAACGCACGGCTGGCAGTTAATAACCTTATCAATTCCTTTGATATAACGTGGGGAGGGGTCAAATGATTCTGCTCTCCTCAATCATCAACGAATTTAAGGATCGTTTTCTGAACCAATATCAAAAACATGTACTTCCAGGCCATATCAGGGCTCTCTCAGCCATGGAACAGTGCCGCCAGGAACATGGCCCTCAAATGCTGGTCAGGTGCACTGATCGTGAATGCGGTAAGGAAATGTATATTCCACATTCATGCGGGCACCGAAGCTGCCCTCACTGCCAGAACCATGAAAGCCAGCAGTGGATCGAAAATCAATTAGGCAAGCTGGTGCCGGCCAGGTATTACCTGATCACCTTTACGATACCGAGGGAACTTCGGAATCTTGTCTGGAAAAACCAGAAAATAATATATTCCCTAATGTTTGCCTGTGTTCAGGATGTCCTGAAAACTTTTACCACCAATGACAAAAAACTCAATGGAAAAGCTGGATTTACCACTGTCCTTCATACAAATTCAAGGGCACTTGATTATCATCCCCACATTCATGTTGTCATGCCGGGCGCAAGCATCAATACAGAAACAGGATTATGGCGGGTTAAAGGCGGCCGCTACATCTTTAATCACAAGGCCCTGGCAAAAGTCTTCAGAGCAAAATTACTGCAGGCAATCGTTGACAATAATCTCCAGGTGCCCAAAAAGTGTCCAAAAAAGTGGGTTGTAGACTGTAAAGACGTCGGAAAGGGAGACAAGGCTTTAATATATCTTGGCCGATATCTCTACAGGGGTGTCATACAGGAAAAGGATATCCTTAAATGCGAAAACGGTAAGGTTACTTTCAGGTATCTCAATTCCAAAACCGGAAAATATCAAACCAGGACAGTGACGGGCGAACATTTTCTCTACCTGCTGATGCTCCATGTGCTGCCCAAAGGATTTCGCAGGACAAGGGATTATGGCTTTCTTCACCCCTGCAGTAAAAAACTCATCAAGTTTCTGCAGTTGATCCTCAACATG
>WFRY01000372.1 GCA_015486315.1 Desulfobulbaceae bacterium | reverse complement strand
ATATTATAGGGGAGCTTGCCTGTGGTAACATACAAAACAGGCAGGAAATTGTATCGTTACTTCAGGCATTACCTCAAATATCTCTCGTCGAGTTCAAAGAATTCTTATATTTTATCGAGCAAAACCAATTACACTGTAAAGGTATTGGCTTTGTCGACATCCACCTTCTCGCATCAGCAAAACTGGATCAAATACCCTTGTGGACGGCAGATAAAAGGTTACAGTCAGCAAGTGCTGAACTCAACGTAAAATACAAAATCAAAAGATAACAAATCGTAAGCGCCTTGAGCAAACAAACACTACATACCGGGCTGTGTCCGGCATATCACCCGCAGATGTCATAAACAGGAATTTTTCCTCAACTTTGGCAGCAATTTCACCACACCCCATGCTCTAAATCCGTTTGTCCTTGCCAATCGTCGAAAGTTGCTCACCCGCCTTTTTGCCGCGGTAAAAAACAGACTGTTTCCCTTGCCAGCTGATCCGCAATGGAAATTTGAAGGAAAGCTTGGGATACTTGCGGTTTTTCATACCTGGAGCCAAGTGAAGGCCTGTGAAAAAAGCAAAAAAATAAATTTTTCCAAGACCATCAAGAATCAACTGGCGTCTAATGTCAAGTAAGATATCAAAATGATATTACAGCATTTTTCTTGACCAACGAAGCAAGTATGCTTTTCATTTTTTACCTGCTTGATACCATTTTGGGCGCACCTTTGGGCACACAGGGCCAAGTAATCTTTCTGACCATAGCGTATATTGGCCATGAAAATAACCAATAATAACAACAGTAAGATGGGACCCCCAAAAAAAAATTCAGCGCAGAGTTGTTGTCTATCAGCTAACCTTGAGGTTTTCAAGGTTGGTAGTCTTTCCATTGGCGAGTGGGTTAATTTTGACATTAGAAAAATAACCGGCATGAGAAAATCCAGGAAAAATTGATTCCTTTATTGTTTTCTGATTACCCACAAAGCTCAGCCATTAACAAATTCCTGGATCCCCGATAACGACACTCGGGGATGACGAGGCTTGCAACTCCGTTATATTATAACCAATCAGAGTGCTGCCCACTACGGTCATTCCCGAGGTCCTTTATCGGGAGTCTATTATTTTTTCTATTTATAACAGTATATTGTAACCTTGACCTTGACTGAAAGTTGGCTGAGTTTTATACGTAATCAGATATTGTTTTGCCCTATGGGGAGTATCATCTCACCTGCTCTACCCGGTTATAACATGGACTAACAGGTTCAAATGGAGATATCACAATGGGATTTTTCCGGGAACTTTTGTAATTAAGCCGGATGTCTGAGCAAAGTGGGCGTGCAGATACTCTTGAAGAACGCGTGACACATTTGGAAAACGAACTTTATCAAACGCAGACAACACTCCATCGCCTTGTCGTGGTTCTTGAAATGGAATTCGGTAAGGATTTTGACGGCAACGGCCATGTAGGGTAAGCGGCAAATCGTGAGTGGGTGGTGAAGTATTACTTCAGATGATCTGAAGTCCATGAAACTCTGCTTTATTTGTACATTTTTTTTGTAACTTCTCAATAAGCAGTGGTAAAATGACTGGATCCCCGACAACAACACTCGGGGATGACGATCGTAATTGCCTGCAACTCTGTCTTCCTGACATGTTATTAGCCGGAGATAGCGTAGACTTCGATCCATAATGGAAGATACAGCAACTTGCCACCCCTTATTGAGAAGTTACTTTTTGATTATGTACAAAGCTCAGTCAGATAATTATATTATGGGCAGGAGACCGCCCCTGCGGGCGATTCAAAAGAATGTGCTTTTTTGCCACCATTGAAAGCCCGCCGGGGCGGTCTCCTGCAATCTTTAATGATTTTGTATGATTACAAGAAGCACTATTTTCCTGGTGGAGTTTCATACGTAATCAGATACACTGTTATAGAACGAACACTTCGCATTTTGCATAACAGGAGATCAATATGTTTAAAGTTAAATGGTCTGTTGGAATCATCACAATAATATCTTTGTTGTGTATCATCTTTTTACCGGCAATTGATTCTTTTGCTGCCCGGAGAGACTCCATTGACGAGTCCTGCCGCAAGAGCTGTACCTATCGGGACAGGAAGGCCTATTACCTGGATCGACCCTGCTTCAATACCTGTGTTCAAGAGGCCAGAGAAGAAGCTGAGCGAAGAGAAGCCAAACGACTTCAGGATGAAGCGAACAAGGCTATTATAGAGTTGAACCGTACCTATCAGTACAACCAGCGGTATTATCCGGTGAGGCGTTAAGGTGTCATTTGAAAATTGAAACGGCAGAAGTTGCCACGCTCCGCTGGGTGAAGCTTTGCACCGAGGGGTTGTTTTTTAGGTGTAAAGCCAGGCATGACTGGTAGCCGCCGGTACCCGTACAATTTTGCACCGGATACCGGCTGGACTGTCGTTGGTTAATCAAAGCCCTGTTCAGTCTTTCACTCCTCCCGGACCTTGCCCGCCAACTCAATTCCCGTAACTTCTCAGAAAACTGATGGTAAAACTCCGCCATCCCCGATAACTCCATTCGGGGATGGCGACCGGAATGACCTGTAAATCCATCATTCCGGCATGCTTTTAGGCGGAGATAGCGTAGACTTTGATCCATAAGGTAAGAGACAGCAACCTGTCACCACTTATTGAGAAGTTACCAATTTCCGGTTTAACTCATTGAGATGTCTAATGCCATTGCTACACCTGCGCCATAGGCCGGATCAGCCTTCATGCAGTTGTCGATATGCCTGAGTTTGATCTCTTTTGGCGCGTCTCCCATTGCCCGGGCAGTATTGTCAAAAAGTGTTTGCTGCTGTTCCGAACTCATCAGCAGAAAGAGTTTTCGCGGCTGACTGTAATAATCGTCATCTTCTCTATGGTTCCAGTGATCGGCACTGCCTTCAAGACTGAGTGGCGGTTCTCCGGCTTCGGGTTGTTCCTGCCATTGACCATAACTGTTCGGCTCATAGCCGATTGTTGAACCATGGTTGCCGTCAACCCGCATTGAACCATCGCGGTGGTAGTTGTGAAAGGGGCAGCGGGGGGCATTGACGGGTATCTGTTGATGGTTGACCCCCAGGCGGTAGCGCTGCGCATCACCGTAAGAAAAGAGCCGTCCCTGGAGCATCTTGTCCGGTGAGAAACCTATGCCGGGAACGACGTTGGCCGGATTGAACGCCGACTGCTCCACTTCAGCAAAATAATTTTCCGGATTACGGTTGAGCTCCAGGGTGCCGACTTCAATAAGCGGGTAGTCCTTATGGTACCAGACTTTGGTCAGGTCGAATGGATTATACGGGCAGGTCGCGGCCTGCTTCTCCGGCATGACCTGGATAAAGAGGGTCCAGCGGGGAAAATCACCCTTTTCAATACTGTCGTACAGGTCTTGCTGGTGACTTTCCCTGCACTTGCCGATGACGGCCTCTGCCTCTGCATCGGTAAGGTTTTTGATTCCCTGCTGGGTGTGGAAATGAAACTTAACCCAGAACCGTTCGTTATCGGCGTTAATCATGCTGAATGTATGGCTGCCGAATCCGTGCATGTGCCGATAGGTGGCAGGAATACCCCTCTCACTCATGGTGATGGTTATCTGATGCAGAGCCTCGGGAAGTGATGTCCAGAAATCCCAGTTGTTTTTCGCACTGCGCATATTGGTTTTAGGATCTCTTTTTACAGCATGGTTCAGATCCGGAAATTTTAATGGATCGCGGAGAAAAAATACCGGCGTGTTGTTGCCGACAAGGTCCCAGTTCCCCTCGTCTGTATAAAACTTGAGGGCAAAGCCGCGGATATCCCGCTCCGCATCAGCTGCGCCCCGTTCACCGGCAACGGTGGAAAAACGAGCAAACAGCTCGGTTTTTTTACCGATTTCCGAAAATATTTTTGCCTTTGTGTATGGCGAAATATCATGCGTCACCGTGAACGTGCCGTAAGCACCTGATCCCTTGGCATGCATGCGCCGTTCCGGTATGACTTCACGATCAAAATGGGCAAGTTTCTCAAGAAACCAAACGTCCTGTAAAAGCATAGGCCCCCGGGGTCCGGCAGTCAGAACATTCTGGTTGTCAGCAACCGGTGCACCGTTGTTTCCTGTTAATTTACTGTTTTTATTCATAATTGATTCTCCATGTAAGGTTACTGTTGCGAGTAAGTATACCCTTTATCTGCAGGGTGATAAGCAGAAAGGATATAAGATTAGATAAGATCTAATCTTATCTGTAGGCAAAAAAATATATGCTGATTTTCCATCTGATCAGCCTTATACCCTGGTCATAACACCTGCCGGGTACAGGATGACGAGTACAATTTTGAGGGATTCTTTTAGATCATCCGCCGGTACCCATGCAATTTTACACCGGGTACCGGCTGGAGTAGTATCATGTAATGATGGACTCGTAAAAAGTCATTAAATCCGTCATTCCGCATTCAGCTCACTCCGTTCATTCCCGTGATCTGTCGGGCGAGAGCTAACGTAGACTTTGATCCAGTTGTTTCAGAGTGTTATGGATCCCCGACTACTCCCTCGGGGATGACGGATTTGAATAGTTTAACTGCCTTGTTCCTTGTTACGAAAGCATCGTTTAATCAAAGGCCTGCTCAGTTTTCCACTCTTTCCAGACCTTACCCACCAGGTCAATACCCGGCTTGAGGGTGGCCTTGCCCGGACGCCAGCCGGATGGGGTGGCCTCGCCGCCCTCGGAGGCACGGATCAGCTGCAGGGCCTGGACCTGTCGGATGGTTTCATTGACGTTGCGACCGATGGGCGGAACAAGAACTTCATAGCCCTGTACGACACCGTCCGGGTCGATAATGAACCGACCCCGGTTTTCCACGCCTGCATCCTCATCGTATACGCCGTACACCGAGCCGACCTTGCCGCCGGCATCGGAGAGCATGGGAAAGGGCACGCCACCGTCCACCATCTTGCTCAGTTCATCTTCATCCCACATCTTGTGAGTAAACATGGAGTCAATGGAGATAGAGAGTACTTCGACACCCAGGTCCTGGAGCTCGGAATATTTTTCAGCGACCGCTGAAAGTTCGGTAGCTCAGACAAAGGTAAAATCACCTGGATAAAAGCAGAGCAGCACCCATTTACCAAGATAGTCGGACAGGCTGGTGTTGATGAATGCTCCCTTATGATAGCCCGGGGCAATAAAGTCCGGGGCCTTTTTACCTACTTGAATCATTTTTTGCATCTCCTTCTGAATTGGTTCGTTTTTTTCTGTAGTCGTGTCCGGTTCCTCTCCAACCGGTCCTCCTGTGGGCCTGGCACATCCCACTTCAGCTTCTTCGGGCATGAATTACCTCCTTTTTTTCAAGTTATTATCGTTTCGGGCATTATTACCAGCTTGCCCCTGCCTTGATTATTAGACGTGTCTGATCTGCGTATGGTTTGAGATTTCGGAATTTGTTGTGCAGAGATCCCGAATAGACAACCCGTGTACAGAGGTGTTGCCGGTCAGTCGGGCAAAATCCTGCAGTTCGGCGGTACTGACTTTAAGGAAATTATGAAGCCGGTTTGCAGCGTTTTCAATGTCCAGCCTGGCCCGCAGTTCAGGATCCTGGGTGGCAATGCCCATGGGACATTTACCGGTATTGCAGATTCGGTACTGATGACAACCAATGGCCATGAGAGCACTGGTGCTGATGGCCACGGCATCGGCTCCCAGGGCCAGGGCCTTGGCAAAGTCGGGAGAAACCCGCAGGCCGCCGGTGCAGATCAGGGACACATGATAGGCCTTGTTCTCGTTTAAAAATTTTCTGGCTCGATAGAGGGCAAACGGGGTAGGGATACCCACCGCACCTTTTACATACTTGGGCGAGGCACCGGTTCCACCTGCCCGACCGTCCAGGGTGATAAAATCCGGCTCGGCATAGAGGGCAGCTGTCAGGTCGGCCTCAATATGACCGGCGGCAAATTTAATACCGATCGGTCTACCCCCGGAAACGTCACGCAGCCAGGCAACTTTTTCCCGAAGCTGTTCTTTGGTCGTAATGTCCTCATAATGGGCCGGGCTGATGATATCCGTGCCCTCGGAAAAACCGCGGATAGCTGCAATCTCCTTTGTCACCTTAGTACCCGGGAGATGACCGCCCATGCCGGGCTTGGCTGACTGCCCGAATTTAAGCTCAATGGCATCGGCTGCCCGCAGATTCTCTTCAGTGACACTGTATTTATTGGGCACATATTCAAAAATATATGTATAGGCATCACCCCGAGCTTCCGGCAGGATACCGCCTTCTCCGGACCCCATGGCCGTCTGCATGGCCCTGCTGCCTCTGGCCAGGGCAATCTTTGCCTCTCTGGACAGGGCACCGAACGACATGTGACTGATATAGATGGGCGTGGCCAGGACCATTGGCTGCTCGGCATTCGGACCAATAACCGTGCTGGTATCAACAGGATCCCCATGATTTAAAGGAATCCTGGCTAACTGGGCCGCCTGAATCAGTATGTCATCCCAGGAAATATTGGGCTTCCTGGTCTGCATAGGTTCGATAATGGATTGGCCGGTTGCCGCCATGGCATGGATATCAGCCAGATACGATTCATGGGCATCTTCGGTCTTTGATGGTTCAAAGCTGACCGTGCCCTCCCGTGTTGTTTCCTGGAGTTCTACGGAAATATCAGGTTCTGCACCCACGCGACGCCAGAAGGGCTTGCCCGAGTCACAGACCGGGCAAACCCAGTCAGAGGGCAGGTCGTTCCAGCGAACCGCCTCCTTATTTTCATCATATTCCGTGTCACATACCGAGCAGACATAGACAGCCATTTTTTACAATCCTCCTGGGAACAGTTCAGGGTCTGTTTTACTGAAAACAGGTGTCAAGGTTGATAAAAATGGATCAGATATCCATGTTGGCCGGTTCGTAATACTCTTTGGGATGCTTGCAGGCCGGACACTTGGGCGGCGGCTCGGTTCCCTCGTAGGTGAAACCACATTTGGAACATTTCCACTTGATGGGCTCCTCGCGCTTGAACACGGAGTCGTTTTTGATCATATCCAGGCAGCGCTGGTAGCGGTCGCGGTGATGGGCTTCAATTTTGGCGATCTGCTTGAACAGGATGGCCGCCTCCATGTTACCCTCTTCCTCGGCCTCCCTGGCAAAGGTGGGATACATTTCAGTGGTTTCGTAGTTTTCACCGTTGATGGCCTCATCAAGGTTGGCAGCGGTGTCGCCGATGCCGTTTAAGAGCTGAAATTCATCCTTGGCATGACGTTCTTCATTGGCGGCACTCTCTTCAAAGACCTTGGCAATGTAGTGATACCCCTCTTTGCGGGCAACCTTGGCAAAATAGGTGTACTTGTTCCTGGCCTGGGACTCTCCGGCAAATGCCGCCTTCAGATTTTCAATGGTCTTGCTCATGATTTCTCCTTATGAATAGTTTGAGTTAAGGGGGACATGCATCCCGTTTTTATTTCCTGGTTGCTGATGCAGGAGCAGTGCTTTGTCGCAGGGGGGCACACCTGCACCTGGAACAGGTTAGTCTTTATTCATTTTTTTGAGACAGGTATTGCAGATACCGCGCAGTTCCAGGTGGCGGGATTGGATCCGGCCCATATGAGCGGCTTTTTCCGGAATCATTGACTCATCAAATTCCGGCCAGTAAATATCTTCCACCTGTTTGCAGCGGGTGCAGACAAAATGATGATGTTTGGTCAGGTTGGCATCAAATAAGGCCCGTTCACCCATGACATGCAGTTTTTTGACAATGCCTAACTCATCGAATGTTGCCAGGGTCCTGTATACGGTATCAATGGCCAGGGTGGGCATTTTTGTTTGCAGTCGTTTATGAATGAGCTCTGCAGAGGGATGATCGGAGGCTGCCATTATCTCCCTGAAAATCTCCAGCCGCTGATGGGTCAGTTTGATACCACCCTCATCGCAGATCTGTTTGAGATGTTCAATTTGCTGTTCGTTTAAATTTGAGTTGAACATAACTATATGTAAATTTATGTTTGATAAGTTTGATTCTTACTCAAGAATATAACTTTATATCAGGGCTGTCAACATAAATTATTATTATGGGGAAGCGAATAACAAAAGGAGGTTATTTTTTGCTGAATATGGTTAGTAGACGAAGATGTCGCCAGGAGTTGGGTGTCACTCCTGAACTCTCGCTGGAGCAGGCTTACAGCCTGTTCCTTGTGTTTATGACAAAGATGTCGTGTCTACAGGAGTTTATCGGATCCGATTGACCTGTTATAAACTCATGGTTCAATCTACAAGATTGAACCAGCCAAAAGTGAGTAGATGAAGATGTCGTAAGGTGTTAGCCCTCACTCCTGAACTCTCGCCGGAGCAGGCTTGCAGCCTGTTCCTGTTGTTTATGACAAAGATGTCGTCTTCACCGCAGTTCTTCGAACCCGATTGGCCTGATATAAACCCATGGTTCATTGTCCCCGGGCAGTGACTTTCAGATAATTTTTAAAACAAAATCATGGTTCTCACAATACGTTATGAAGTTGTTTGACAATCCGCTGATCCAGCAAAGCTTTATATCCGCCCTCCGTAGCGCATGGTTGATTGTTAAGCTGATTATGCCGCTCTATATCCTGGCCGATGTCCTGCTCTATTTTGATCTGCTGCGCCATATAACCTTTTTATTTACCCCATTGACGGCCTTTCTTGGGCTGCCCGGAGAGGCGGCCATGGCCATTGCCGGCGGTATACTGCTGAATCTGTATGCAGGGATTGCCTTTGCCGCACCGCTTGGTTTGACTCCGTACCAGTGGACCATCCTGGCCGTGTTTTTAGGGGTCTGTCACTCCATGGTAATTGAGTGTGCGGTCATGAAACGCCTCGGTGTTTCGTATACCTATTCCGTGGTCCTGCGGGTGGTCATGGCCTTTGTGACCGTGCTGCCGATCATGTTCATGCCTGCCTGGTTTTTTGGCTCAACTATCCGGCAGGGAGCTGCCGCTCTTACCCATTATGACAGCTTTTCCGCCATGCTGTGGGGATCACTGACTAATGCATCCATTCTCTCCATCAAGATCATCGGCTTGATTGTGATTATAATTTTTTTCATGGACTGGTTGAAATCAACCCGGATCATGAAAAGGTATGCAGCCAGGGTTAATACTTCTTTTTCCATCATTGTCGGACAGCTGTTGGGGATTACCTATGGGGCCGGGCTT
>WFRY01000371.1 GCA_015486315.1 Desulfobulbaceae bacterium | reverse complement strand
TGGCCAGGGCAGGGTGCACTGCATAGAGGTAGACAGCGACACGGCCCAGGCCGGTGCTGTGCTTGCTGCCCTTGAACGGCTGCGCGAATCTGACCCGGACTGGAAATGGCAGGACTATGCCATCCTGGCCAGGGAATGGACGGCCCTGTCAGGAGTGCGAAGTCTCTTTGAGCAGCAGAAATCTGAGATTCCCATGGACATGGTCATGGACATCAGATCACAACCGCCCCTGCAGCGGGTGCGGGAGTTTGCCCTGTTTATTGACAGATTACGGGAAATGGAAGAGGAATTACGCACAGCACCCGCCCTGATAGCCCTTGCAGGAGAACTGCAGGCAGGGCAGAATAACCGCTGGTGGCGCCGTTTATCACGACTGCTTGACGACTGGCAACAGGAGGCCGGTGACGGAGAGCTGCCGGTTGCCATGTTCCTGGAATACCTGTTTGAAACCCTGCGTGAACAGCGCCGGGAGCGAATAGGTGATGACGCGGTTTTTTTAGGAACTGTACATGCAGCCAAGGGACTGGAGTTTGCCCATGTCTTTATCCTGGATGGCGGCTGGCAGCGGGCCGTGCAACAAGGCAGCCAGGAAGAGGAACGACGCCTCTACTACGTGGGTATGACCCGGGCCCGTGAGACCCTGACCCTGCTCCAGAACAGGTCCCGACCAAATCCGTTTTCTTTAAACCTGTCCGGAGACTTCCTGCTGCGCACCAGTTATACGCAGTCCGAACAACCGGGTTTTCAGCCATGCCGTTACACTATGCTGGCTTTAAAAGATATCGACCTGGGCTATGCGGGCAGAAAATCAGCCGACAATCCCATCCATACAGCCCTGGCCGCCCTGGAGCCGGGCAGCCCTCTTACGCTCTGCAAACAGGAAAACAGATTGCTGCTGCTCTCTGCAAACCGTCCGGTGGCGGTCATCTCCAAAGCTGCATCAAAATACTGGGCCGACAGGACAGAGACCGTCATCTCCATCCGGGTGGTTGCCATGGTCCGCCGCACAGCTAAGGACGGTGATCCCGCCTATCGACATCTTTACCGCACCGAGCAGTGGGAAGTCCCCCTGGTTGAGATTACCCACAGGGTGTGAAAATTTGTTAAATGAGCGAAAAGGGGACAGATTTATTATGCAGATCAAGTACCATATAGTTTCGTGTCGTGGGTTTTCTCAAAGGCAAGAGTGCCATACGCTTGCATAAAGAGTTCAGTAATACCCGAAGCACCAGCAAGCACTTTTGGATACGTGGATATTTTGTAAGTACAGTAGGGCTTGATCTCGAAGTAATTCGAGAATATATTCGGCATCAGTCAGTTTCAGACAAGCGCCAATTGTCATTGCCGGATTTTGATTAACAGGTTGCCCCCTTTAGGGGTGGTTTAATAACAAAAGTCCCTTCCAGGGGCTCTCACGAAGCCACCGGCTCTGCCGGTGGAGCTTCACTTTTCTATGCTCCTTGAACTTGAACAAAAATTCTCATTTTGGGCAGACACTGACTCATTAAAATTATATGAAAAAAGTTATTTATGATTTTCTCGTTCCTCTGGTACTCCTTGTGCTGGCAACGGTTTGTATAGGAATGACCGGGGCGGATATGAAGGCCGCACGGTTTATCTATGAAACATATCATGGCTGGGTCTCTGTCCATCAGCTTCCATGGAGCATACTGTATACCTATGCACCATTACCGGGCCTTGTGATGGCGGGAGGAGCACTTATTGTTTTTGTTGCCGGTTTTTTTAAAGATATCCTGCGCTCGTATAGAAGGCAGGCGGTATTTCTGGTTCTGATGCTTCTTCTTGGTCCCGGTTTACTGGTCAACGTAATACTTAAGGATAATATGGGCAGGGCCCGGCCCGCAGGTATTACCGAGTTCGGGGGCACTAACCGGTACAGTGGACCCTGGCAGTATGATATCAGTCCGAAACAAAAATCCTTTCCCTCCGGTCATGCCTCCATAGCATTTTATATGATGGCTCCCTGGTTTATTTTTCGTCGCCGGCACAAAAAGCTGGGCCTGGCTTTTCTTGGTTTCGGCCTGTCATTCGGCTTACTGGTAGGTTTTTCCAGGATGCTGCAGGGGGGGCATTTTGTCAGTGATGTTCTATGGGCGGGGGGGGTAGTCTATCTCTGCGGCGTCGTGCTGGCATGGGTGCTGGACCCGTCCTCGGCACCCTCCTTTCAGAAGGCGCCGCTGAACGAGTCAGCTTTGTAGGGGCTAAAAGGAAACTTGACGGTAAAGCACCTGGAAACAGCGTGTAGTACATGGTATGTTTCAGATAGAGCGTTATTCTGTGGCACGGTTTTTTAAAATGGAGGTTTACAATGCAGATATTGATGGTGATGTTGCTGGTGATGATGGCAGTTCCATCGTACGCCTCAAGCAGGAAGCCGCACGACCATGTTGTGTATAAGCAGAATGAGGCCGTAGCCAGGGCCCGGGCAGCGCAGATAAAGCAGGAGACCGCAGATGACCATGCGGACGCCGTGCAGTGGCGTCGCCATGAAGAGCAGAATCAGCTACAGCGACAGGTATACAGGCAGCAGGATTTAAGCCGTCGTCAGAAGGCCTACAGTCAGGAACAGAAAGTTCAGCAGCAGCGAACCAGACGGCAGAATGAGACAAGAATTCTCGGCTGGTAGTGGGGAAGGATGGGAGCAGAAAATGGTTGATACAGTCTGTCCGCTGTGCAGAAAAAAAAGCAGCGGCCTTACCTGTGCTTTTTGCGGTCTGACCTTTGCGGAATATGAAAGCCGGAAACAGGAGAGTATTGGCCGGGTTTATCAGCTGATCAGTACGGGAGATCTTGAACATGCTCGAGAAATGGCTGAAAAACTGCCCATGGAATTTCCGGACAGTAAGGGTGACTTTTTACTGCTGCTGTCCAACATCAACAGAGATATAAATATTGTAGAAAGGTACCATCAGGCGTTGGAGTCTTGTGAACGCGGAGATTTCAGCCAGGCAGTTCTGCTGCTCAGAAACATCAAGGCTTATGACAAGGGGCTGGATGAAAAGGTAATCATCCTGCGTAGAAAGGCGGAACGATGCGACAGGTATGACGCTGATTTCCGGGCAGCTGTTGAGCTGTTTGATGCCGGCAGGATTGCAGAGGCAAGAGCATTATTTACGACCATAACCGGTTATAAGGACCAGGAGAAAGTTAACGACTACCTGCAGCAGATTAATGATGTGAAAGAAGATCTTATGCGCAGTGCAGTTGATTGTCTCAAGCAGAATAAATTTGATGGTGCGCGTCGGAAATTTGAAAAATTATATACGATTTTTCCGGATGCAGAGCATGAAACCGAAGGCTACATGGCTGTTATATCCGCTAAGAATAAGATATGGGAGACACTCCTTTCCGCTGCCCGGAAGGCGCGTGAAGATGAGCGCCTTATAGAGGCCAGGGTGATTTACTCTTTTCTCGGCTGGCAATACCCGGAATCGCTGTCTACTCTGGCCCCTTATATTGAGGAGGTCGGCGCCCCTGCTGCAATCAGTCTCACGGATTTTGCACAGGATAACACCATTGATTTTGATGCCTTGGGACTGCATCTTGATGGTGACGGTTTTATTGTCTCAGCCCCCGGGATGCGGCAGGCAGGCGAAACAGAGCAGGGGACCGAGAGGAAGACCGGGCAGAGGCCTGTTGCAATAAGTCCGGTTCCCTCTGGCGACCATGGGAGCAATCCTGTTGATCTTAGCGGTGAGGAAGTTGCTGATTTTACTTGCTGAAGTTCACTGAATCCGGCAGGTCTCCGTCCCAGAGATCAGGTTCTGTCCCATTCTCTGCCGACTTGCTGTACTTGTCGTTGTTCCAGTATCCTTTTTTGATCTGCCCGGTCGGAAAGATCAGCTTTCCCGGGCCGTTTTTTTTGTCATTTGTCCAGCCGCCTGTGTATTTGACTCCATCCGGGGCAGTGTATGTTCCCCTGCCGTGCCGGGTATCATCTTTCCATTCCCCTTCGTATTCGCTGCCATCCGGATAGGTGACTGTACCTTGCCCGTTTCTGCAGTTATCCTCCCACTCGCCTGTATAGGTTTCACCATCAGGTTCAGTAGATGTTCCCATTCCGTGTTTTTGATCATCCTGCCAGTCACCATCATATGTTGTGCCGTCGGGAAAGGACAGTCTGCCTCTGCCGTGCATGCTGCCCTGAGACCAGTCACCCTCATACCTAGTACCGTCTGGAAAGCTTAAAATACCCTGGACGTCCATTTGACCATTACGCCATTGACCGGTATAGCTGTTGCCGGAGGCAAAGGAGTATGTTCCCCGGCCGTGTTTTTTCCCCTTCTCCCATTCTCCTGTATAGGTATCTTTATCCGGCGAGGTGTATATTCCCTGACCATTCATCTCGCCACTTTTCCATTGGCCGGCATAACTGCTACCTGTTACGTCGGTATAGGTTCCTTCACCCTCTTTTTCACCATTTGCCCAGCTGCCGCTGTATTTCCCTTCGTCACCATAGGAGAAGGTACCGCGGCCATGCTTTTTGTTGTGCTTCCATTCTCCCTGATATTCATCTCCGTCCGGCCAGGTATAGACGCCTTGACCATGCCGCAAATCATCACGCCACTCACCGCTGTATCTTTCCCGGTTGGCCAGGATGAGGATTCCCTGACCGTGTTTTTTGTTATTTTTCCATTCACCGCTATAGGAACCACCCTCCGGAAAGGTATAGGTACCCCGACCTTCCCGGTTGTTTTCCTTCCATTCACCTGTATACGTTCCGCCGTCGGGATGGAAATAGACTCCGTGGCCGCTGCATTGATTATCCTGCCAGTTACCGGTATATTTTCCCCCGTCGGCAAAGGACATCGTGCCCTGCCCCTGTCGGCAGTCATCCTGCCATTCACCGGTGTAGCTGCTGCCATCGGGGTATGTGCAGGTTCCATGTCCGTGCCGTTTCCCGTCCTGTTGGTCTTCTGTATAGTGTTCGTTGTGCGAATTGTTCTGTTTTTTTGACATCTTCACATTGCCTTGCAATAGATTTTTTGTAACTATTCAGGTGTCAGCACAATATTAGCATAACCTGAGGCCTGTAACTGTTCAGATGTGCTTTCATATCGGAGTCGTGGCTTACCTGTGGTAAGCAGGCCAACGAATCTATAGCCCGCCTATGTGAGGCGGCCTGATCGCCACAAGATGGGGTGCAGCTGAACAGTTACGATTTTTTCCCCGTTGCAACCGTATCGACCTGCCTGTTGACTATCTGTCTGAACCATGGTTCCTGAACGTTGAATTGTAGTAAACACTTCACTAACTACACTTTTGAATTGATAACACCTCGGAATGTAATCATTTCTGGAGCACCCTGCTGTGCGTGATCAAATCCCCCGATAATACCCCCTGTATATCGGGGGATTGCACCCTTAGATCAGACTGTAGCAGTAAGCAAGGTAACCACCGAGAAACAACATGCCGTGCCACCGTTTTGTCCCGTCGTTTCGATGCAGAATAGGTATCAGGATGAAAGTAAAAGCAAGCATGACCGGCAGGTCACGATGGAGCAGGTCCGGAGAGAGGGGAAAGGGCTTGATCATGCCGGTAAGTCCGAGCACCATAAAC
>WFRY01000370.1 GCA_015486315.1 Desulfobulbaceae bacterium | reverse complement strand
CGCGTTCAACAATTTTCAAGGCACCGGTGGGGCAGGAACCCAGACAGGCGCCAAGGCCGTCACAGAGTTTGTCGGCTACCAGTTTGGCCTTGCCGTCAATGATCTGCAGGCTGCCCTCGGCGCAGTCCGGTACACACTCACCGCAGCCGGTGCAGAGTTCTTCATCAATTTCTATAATTTTACGCATTATTTTCATGGGATAATCCTTTGTCGGTTGTTATCAGGTGTACTGTAATCCCGTAGAGGGATCTATTGCAGCAGGGCGGACAGTGGCCGCAGCCCGCCTTACTGGATAAATTTTTTCAATGTTTTTTCACCCTGTTGCGCACCGGCATCGGTCATAAACGAGGATGCCACTATTTTATCCAGCTGTTCTCTGCTGTGCGGCTTTTCCTGGTACAGTTCCGTCATATTGACGATCAGGTCGGCATCGTAGAGCGCCTTGAAATTTGTGGTCTCATCCGCACGCGGGGAGTGATGGTGACCGATAATGTCGCAGACCTCGTCAATTAACTCCTGCGGAGCTTTAAGACCTGTGAGGATCTCTTCTGCAACCGGCGGGCCCTCTATATGCTGGTATCTGGCTGAAGAGGAGTTGTATTTGAGCTCAGCATTTTTTATGCCGATATCATGGAGCAGGGCCGCAGCCATAATGACCATCATATCGCCATCCTTCTGCTCTTTGCCGATGATTTCAGCGTGGCCGGTTACGTCAAGGGCATGCTTGATGCGGCGGGTATCGTTGCCGAAATACTTGCGCATGGCAATGGATACACGGTCTTTAAACAGATCTCCCTGTTTGGCAATCAGCTCCGGCGGCATGGCTCCCAGGCATTGTTCTGCATGGGGGCAGTAGGAGGCGCAGCCGAAATCCATTCTCGGATTGAGCAGCCTGTGGCCGCATTGGCGGCATTTCTGCTGGCTGTCATCCTTGAAAAACTCGACACTGTGGCCGCAGTTGGGGCAGTCGGCCTCAAATACATCTTCACCGCTCCAGTAGCGGCTGTCTTGTCCAGGGCATTTCATAACGTTTAATTCCGAAGTCTGTGTTTCCGGTTTCAGATCAGGCCAATTCCTTTTTTCAGGGCATCTATGCCGACTCGTTCCATGAACCGGGCACTTCTGGTCTTGTACTTGGCCGTTGTCAGATAAAAATTAAGGGTTTTTTTGATCAGATCCAGGGCCTCGTCATCGCTGAGGCCATCGGCGACAAGGTCACCTATGCGGGGCCGACCGGCGGCATTACCGCCAAAGGTAAAGCGCCAGCCTCTTTTCTCGGCAGTAAGGCCCACGTCGCGCATCCAGGATTCGCAGCAGCACATTTTGCAGCCGGAAATACCGATCTTGACCTTGTAGGGCAGGGGGCCGTCCAGTTTCATCTCGGAAAGGGCCTTTGCCAGGTTTTCCGTTACCTTTGTCCCGAATTTACACCAGGTCTTGCCTGGACAGGCCTGGACATAGTGCACCCGGCTGCGGGTGTGGGGCAGACCGGCAGGGATCTCAAGTTCCTGCATCATCTCTGCACGTTTTTCCGGAGCCAGACCCTGGAAGTAAAGGCGCTGCGCACCGGTGACTTTAACCATGGGAACTTCATACCTGCGGACCAGATCCGTAATATGTTCCAGATCTTCCAGCGTGAGCATTCCTGCATTAATTCCGGGCATGGGAAAATATGTTTTATGGTTTTCTTGTGTCGGCATTGTCGTGTTTCCTTATAAAAAAGGCCGGACCGCTGGGGTCCGGCCTTGGTAGTACATCCCCTGAAGGAGGAGGAAAGGGGATTTTTACAACAGTTTACTTATCCAAGAATGGTCTTCAGATCATTCTCAGGGGTATCAACCGGCTTGATATCAAAGGTAGCTACCAGGAACTCCAGGATTGCCGGGCTGATAAAGGCCGGCAGGGAGGGTCCGAGGCGGATGTCTTTGATTCCGAGGAACAGCAGGGTCAGCAGGATAGCCACCGCCTTCTGCTCGTACCAGGAGATAATCATGGACAGGGGCAGGTCATTGACGTCACATTCAAAGGCTCCTGCCAGGGCCACAGCAATTTGAATTGCAGAGTAGGCATCATTGCACTGTCCAACGTCAAGCAGACGCGGAATACCGCCGATGTCGCCCAGATCTTTGTCAAAGAAACGGAACTTGCCGCAGGCCAGGGTCAGCACCATACAGTCGCTGGGGACCTGCTCTACAAATTTGGTAAAGTAGTCACGACCGGGTTTGGCACCGTCGCAGCCGCCGACCAGGAAGAAGTGACGGATGTCCTTGTTCTTTACCGCCTCAATGACCTTGTCGGCAACACCGAGCACTGCGTTGTGGCCGAAACCGACCATTACTGAACCGTTGTCCGCGTCATCCTGCCAGCCGTCCATGGCCAGGGCCTTATCAATAACCGGCGTGAAATCCTTGTCTGCAATGTGAGTGATGCCGGGCCAGCCGACCAGGCCGGTGGTAAAGATGCGGTCTGCATAGTCTTCACGCGGCTTCTGGATACAGTTGGTGGTAAACAGAACCGGTCCCGGGAAGTTCGGGAACTCTTTATGCTGATTCTGCCAGGCAGTACCGTAATGACCGAAAAAATGGTCATATTTTTTCAGCTCAGGGTAGCCGTGACAGGGCAGCATCTCACCATGGGTGTAGATGTCAATGCCTTTGCCTTCGGTCTGTTTGAGCAGCAGTTCAAGATCATGCAGATCATGGCCGGTGATCAGGATACACTTATTTTTGCGGTGTCCCAGCGGTACGGAGGTAGGTACCGGATGGCCATAGGTGCCGGTGTTGGCAGTATCGAGCAGTTCCATGGCCCGCAGGTTGATCTCACCGGCCTTCATGGCAACGGGAACGCAGTCTTCAATGGTCAGACCCTCTGCAAGCATGGCAGCAAGTGCCTGATACATAAAACCTGCAATGGCCGGATCATTCTGGCCCAGGATTGAGGCGTGATCGGTATACGCGGCAATGCCTTTCAGACCGTAGAGCAGGGTCTGCTTCAGGGAGCGAACATTCTCGTCAGTGTCCAGATTTTCGATAAAATGCAGATCCGCACCCTGTTTGGCCAGTTCTGCAATAGAGCCTGCCGGAGTAAAGGAAGCCGCAGGATGATCGAAATCAGTCTTGCCGCCGGCAGCAGCAACTTTAGCCTTCAGGGCGTCACGAAGTTCAACGGTTTTATTGACCAGAACGAGGAAACGCTCCGGATCAAAATCAACATTGGTCAGGGTAGAGAAAACCGCTTCCATGGTGAAACGATCCATGGCATCATCTACTATACCTTTTTCACGCGCCTCGTTGGCAAAAAGGGACAGGCCGCAGAGGGCATATATAAGTACATCTTCAAGATCGGCAACCTCTTCGTTTTTGCCGCATACGCCGATGGTGGTGCAGGCAACGCCTTTGGCAGTCTGTTCACACTGATTACAATACATAGTGGAGCTCCTTGTATTTTATTGTTTGATGTGTTTTTAACAGGTTTAATTATTAGAATAGAGTTATTATAACCACAATGTAGTTCGTGTCCATTGATATATATCAAAAAAGATTTTTTTTATCCGATATGCTGACTAAAAAAGAAATAATTGCCGGTTCTCTTCTCTTTGCAGGGCTTCAGAATGACCAGTTGAAGAGGGTTTCAGAGATTTCATTTCAAAAAAAATATAACCGGGGGGAGTCAATTTTTTTTGAAGGGGATGAGGCGACAGGCTTTTATATGGTCGCAGAGGGGAAGGTGAAAATTTTTAAGATGTCCCTTGACGGCCGGGAACAGATTCTGCACATTTTCGGACCTGGTGAACCCTTTGGCGAGGTGCCGGTCTTTCACGGTCAGCCCTTTCCTGCCAATGCCGTTACCATGGCCCGGTCATCTCTTCTCTTTTTTCCCCGTCGCGAGTTTGTCGAACTGGTGTCCGACACACCCTCCCTGGCCCTGTCCATGCTGGCCATGCTCTCGCTCAGACTGCGGCGGTTTGCCTCCCAGGTAGAAAGTCTTTCTCTAAAAGAGGTGCCTGGGCGCCTTGCTGCCCATCTTGTTTACCTGGCAGAAGAGCAGGGCAGAACCGATCAGGTTGTGCTTGATATTCCCAAAGGACAGTTAGCCAGTCTCCTGGGTACCAGTCCGGAAACGTTGTCCAGGATATTTGCCCGTATGAGTGATGAAGGTTTAATTAAGGTGGATGGAAAAAAAATAAGCTTACTTGATTACGATGAACTGATGGAGAGGTAGCGAAACTCTGATAGAGTACTGGCACAGGAACCAGACGTTGCAGCACTCGCTCTTGCGATGCGCGACGCTGATCTATTGCATGGCTTTCCGGCCTTTCTTGTCGTCCCGGGACATTGCCAGTTTCATCTGCCTGTTCACCTTATATTTACCCTGATCGGCTGTAATCATCGGGACCTGGTGGCTGATTTCAAATGCCTTGTACCCTTCCTGCAGGTTTTTCCAGAAGCCAATCCACGGTGAGCTGTTGAATTTTGCCATATTACGGGCAGTCATCCGAAAGGGAAAAATATGGAGGCTGAAATTTTTCTGGCCGTGGGCAAGAGCGGAATGGGCCAGCAGATAGATCTCTTCCATCCGGTTATCACTCATGGCAAAGCAACCGCGGGAAGAACACCCGCCATGAACCATAATTGCGCTGCCGGTACGTTTTCTCGCCTTATCAAAGGCGTTGGGGTAGCCTACGTTAAAGGAGAGATGATAGCGGCTGTTGGGGTTCATCTGAGATGCGGAGACCGTATAAAATCCCTCCGGGCTCTGCCAGTCTCCCTCGTAGAGCTTGGGGCCGGGGTAGCCGGAGTAATTACAGATCTGATATGTTTTAAACAGTTTAAAGCTGCCGTTTTTCTGTATCCAGACCTCAAGCTCGCCCGGCATCTTGAAGATACGGACAAAGATCGGCTGACCGAGTGTAAGACCTTTGGCAGCAAGTGCGTGCGCAACCCTGGCCCCGGCCTTTGTCATGAGAGCATTTGCCCTGGGCGTGGTTGCTAAATTTGACCGGGCAGCCAAAATATTGGGAACCATAATCACGCTTAGAGCGATAAAGAAAACACAGAGCCGTTGATAACACTTTTGCTGTTGCATGGCAGTTTTTCTCTCTGTTACGTTAATCAGGTCGGGATAGTACGTATAACGTATAAGAATTTTTATACTCTCTAATACTATAGAGGTATGGGGGGCTTGTCCAGTCAAAAAGGTTGTATTTAGGTAGAAAAACAGCTTTTTGGGGTTGGAAACCGATAAAATCGTTCAATGAGTTGTTTTTTTGTGGTCAGGAGACCGGCACAGTCAGCTATTTTCGGGCAGAAAACCCATGGGCAGGGTATTCTCCAGACAGGCAACTGTGCCGGGTTTGGGGGAGCGCTTACGATGATCCGGAACGTTGTTACGATTCTTTTTCGGCCTGAGCCTTGGCATAGGCAGTTGCGGCACATTCATTCTTTCCGAGATCAAGTTCCTCGGCCCTGTCGTCATCGACCTGTTCGAGATTGGCGTTAACCAGTCTGATTACCGCATACTCTTCAGGCTGCGGACGCATGTTGTCCTTGATAAACCGGACAAAGGCCGCTTCATCTTCGATGTAATAGATGTCTCTGTTGCGGTCAATGGCCTCACCAAGCGTTGTGATAAAAATTAAATCATCATTGGCCTCTTCCCAGTTCATGTAATGTCCGGGCAGAATGAGGATATTATGGTCCAGTCTCTTGACAAGCTGAATGGAGTTGTAGAGCAGGCCTGCCCATTCTTCTGCCTTGCCGCCGAGATCGGGACGGCCGATTGAGGCGATAAACACCATGTCGCCGGCAATCATGTATTTAGAGTTGATCACATAACTCGTTGAACCAGGGGTATGACCGGGGGTGAAGAGAACGGTAACTTCAGGCCCTCCCTTGGAAAAGCTGTGTGTTTCACCATCGACAAGCGGTATATAAGGATTGTTGGATCCTGCGAAATCACCATCGCCATAGAATGCAGACCCGGTTTTTTCGGCAAGCATTCTGGAACCGGAAATGTAATCCGCCTGCAGATGGGTTTCAAAGGTTTTTGTAATTTTGCAGCCTTTTTCTCCGGCAAAATTAAGATAAAAATCTACATTTCGCGAAGGGTCAAAGAGCATGATCTCGTTACCGGAGATCAACCCGTATGAACAGGATGCCTTGCCGGGACGAATAAACTGGTACAGTTCAAAGTCATCATTGGTTTCGATCAGTTTCGGGACCAGCATGTTGCCCCAGGTCTTGATTCCTCCGGCCAGATAACCGACATCCTCATAGCCATGTTTTGCAAGGATCTCCGCCACATATTTTGCAGAGCCCTCCTTGGCACAGACGATACGGATTTTACGGCCTGCAGGAACTCTGGCAACCGATTCTTCCTCTATCTCCATAAAGTCGTAATAGGATACATTTATCATTTCAAACGGATAAGGACTTTCGACCTGAAATCTGCTGAAATCTTTTTTGTTACGGACATCAAGTACAAGAATGTCCTCTCTGGCCGTGAGCCAGTCGAATAAGTCATTTGCCTGATAGCTGAAAATCGCCATGAGAAACCCTCTGTGTTTAGGAAAAAGTGTTTACCGTAGATAACGTGTGATAGGATATCAACAGTTGTAAAAAACAGGTTTAAAAGCCTGCTGGAGGAAAAACAGGCTTTTTAACTGGAGTATACACTTCCGTATAGTAAGATTAGGTACTATATTTGTCCATAAAATATCTCTGATTTATGATGAGAATAATCAGACAACAGGAGCAGAGAATGAAGAGAAGAAGGATTGTTGTACAGGTAGTAATTATTACCGTCATGTTGCTGGCGGCTATTGCCCCGGCATCCAGCGGCGAACTGCAGCAGAAACTGGTCAAAGAAAGTGCTGTTGATCAGATAACCCGTCGCGGAACAATTCGTGTTGGAATGGATGTTTTTGTGCCCTGGGCCATGAAGGATAAAAAAGGAAAATTGATCGGGTTTGAGATAGATATTGCCAGGCAACTGGCAGAGGATATGGGAGTGAAGGTGGAGTTTGTACCTACCAAGTGGTCCGGCATTATTCCGGCCCTGCTGGCAGGAAAATTTGATGTGATTATCGGCGGTATGGGCATTACCCCGCAGCGCAATATGAAGATTAATTTTACCAATCCCTATTATTATTCCAGCCAGGGGATACTGGCCAATAAAGAAAAGAGTAAAGGATTTACCCTTGCTGATTTCAACAGTCCTGACGTTGCCCTGGCTGCCCGGCTTGGCTCAAATGCCGCACTTGCTGCCAGGAAAAATTTTCCCAAGGCAAAGTTACGGCTCTTTGATGATGAACCGGCAGCTGTGCAGGAGGTTCGTAACGGGCGTGTTCATGCCATGGTGGCCTCTCAGCCCCTGCCGGCTCATATGGCCGCCGATAATCCGGATCTACTGGTCTCCTATAACGAAAAACTGATGAAAGAACCAATAGCCTTTGGTGTTCGTAAAGGTGATTTTGATACCATAAACTTTTTTAACAACTGGATTGAAATCATGAAGTCCAAGGGATGGATACAGGAACGGTATACATACTGGTTCCTGGGCCGTGACTGGAGGGATCAGATCCTCTAAATCGACGATTTTCATCAGGAGATAGTGCTGAAATAATGATCAGAGCCCACCGCTCATCCCTGCTGCTGGACGCAGTACTGCTTGTTCTGCTCGCTGCGGCCGTTGGATTTGTCGGCTACCGGATAACGGTTGGCCTCCATTATACCTGGAACTGGGCGCTCATTCCCCAGTATATTATCCGTTACGATGAAGAGTCGGGTCACTGGGTGGCTAACTATCTCCTGCAGGGATTGTTAACCACTGTCCGACTTAGCCTGTGGTCCGGAGCACTGGCCCTCGTGTTCGGTCTGTTCATGGCCCTCGCTGCAACCGGCGGCAGTCTGTTCCGGCGTATGGTGTCGCGCACCTATGTAGAATTGATGCGCAATCTGCCGCCGCTGGTGCTTATTTTTATTTTTTATTTTTTTCTGGCCGATCAGCTGGCACTTCTACTGGGAATAGATGAGCTGATCAGAAATAGTGGAGAGCGGACACGTACCATCATCAGCCTGTTGTTTTGTAAACCGGAAAATCTGTCTCCTTTTGTTGCTGCAGTTATTACCCTGGCAATTTTTGAAGGTGCCTATATAACCGAGATTATCCGGGCCGGTATTTTGGCAGTGGAGCGGCAGCAGTGGGAGGCCTGCCACGCGCTTGGCCTGAGTCGCAGGCATACCCTGCGCTATATTATTCTGCCCCAGGCCTTGCGCCAGATACTGCCGTCGCTGGCCGGTCAGTTTATTTCCCTGATCAAAGACTCGGCCATTGTGTCGGTAATTTCAATTCAGGAACTCTCGTACCAGGGAACCCAGTTGATGGCCTCGACCTATCTTACCATTGAGGTCTGGGTAACCATTGCCCTCATGTACCTGCTGCTTACCCTGCCTGCCTCCATGGGCGTAAGCTTGCTGGAGACAAAGTATGCCCGGGGCAGGACATGAGTGTATTGTTGATCAGTCCCCCTGATGAGAGCCTCTGACAAAAGATGGACTCAACAAAGTCCTTGACAGACTGTGCTGATATGCAGACTAATTATAGAACTATTGTAACTTTCTTTTCGGTGGTAAAACAATAAATTGAGATCTTTTACAACATATCTGCAAAATATAATAAAGGTTACCATGGGAAATATTTTTTCAATCTATCGTTTTATCGGGAGGGGCCTGATCTGCCTGCTGATCATCGGGCAGTTGCTGCTGCCGGTGAATACCTTTGCCTTCAGTATAGGTGAGGAACGTATGGTCGGTGAACAGCTGCTGTATAGCATTCGTGCCCAGTTTACTGTTCTTGATGATCCTGATATCTCTCAATATATTAATAATCTTGGTCAGGATGTCCTTGATGTTGTTGGGCCGCAGTATTTTAATTATCATTTTTTTGTGGTCAAGAGCGACCAGTTCAACGCCTTTGCCGCACCATCGGGTCTGATTTTTTTCTATACCGGCCTGATCAAGACCATGAAGACTGAAAATGAGCTGCTCAGCGTCCTTGCCCATGAAATCGGCCATGCCGTCAGTCGTCATATTGCCCATCGAATGGATAAACAGGGTAAGGTCAGTGCCGCTACGATGCTGCTCGGCCTTGCCAGCCTGGCCCTGGGCAATCCGTCCCTTTCCCAGGGACTGCTCACCGGGTCCCTTGCTGCCGGGCAGGCTGTTGGTTTGAGTTTTTCCCGTCAGGACGAGGAGCAGGCCGACAGGTTATCTTTTGGCTGGATGCAGTCCATGCACCGAAATCCCAGGGCCATGGAAGGAATGCTTAAGACCATGCGGAAAATTACCCGTTACCGGAGCAATAAGCTGCCGCCTTACCTGTTGACTCATCCCAACCCGGAGGCCCGTCTTGATTATGTGCAATCTCTGGTTTCCCTTGACGAGGATCAGGCTAAGCCGGGCTATTATAAAAAAACGGATAACTTTGACTTTCTTCGTTTTAAATACCGGGTCCTGAGCCAGTCCATTGAACCCGGCGAGTTACGAATTTATTGTTCCAATATCCTGGCATCGGGTAAAGATCCGGAACAGGTCACCATGGCACATTTTGGCCTGGCATTGCTGGCAGCCCTTGATACAAATTTTTCCGAGGCTGTTAAACAGCTTGAGCTGGTACGGAAAAAGTATCCACGAAAAAATATTCTCCAGGTAGACCTGGCTACCATGTATCTGGAATCCGGAAAGATTGAACAGGCGGTACAGCTGCTTGATGAGGCACACAAGAAGGATCCCACCAATATGTATGCCACCTTTCAACTTGCCCAGGCACTTGAAAAGAGAGGAGAATTCGTTGAGGCTGAACTTTTGTACAATGAGGTGCAAAAGTCCATGCCCGAGTACTCCAAACTGTACTATGAGCTTGGCAGGATGAAGGCCAACCAGGGAGAAACAGGGATCAGTAATTTTTATCTGGCCAAGTATTATCTGTACGAAGGACGCATGAAGTTTGCCAAGCAGTACCTGAAACGGGCTGAAAAGGATAAAACCGTACCGGAGTCTATGCAGAAAGAGGCTACCTCAATACTTGCCGAACTTAAAAAACTGGAAGAAGAGCTGTGATATTATGTTAAAACGATTTTCCGTCTCCCTTGAGGAGGAACTGCTGGAGAAGTTTGACGGCTATCTTGGCACCCATGGGTATTCAAATCGGTCCGAGGCTATCCGGGACCTGATTCGAACGACCCTGGTCAATGAGGAATGGGAGCTGGACAGTGAAGTGGTGGGAGTGGTCACTCTGGTGTACAACCACCACCAATCACAGCTGCAGGAGAGGATAACAGAGCTGCAACATCATTTTTACCAGCTCATTACCTCGACCACCCACGTCCACATGGACCATCATAACTGCCTGGAGGTTACCATTGTCAAGGGGAAGGCATCTCGGGTCCGGGAGCTTGCAGAGGGCTTGATTGCCCTGCGGGGAGTCAAAAACGGCAACCTGACCATGTCAAGCACCGGCGATCATCTGCACTGACCGTAAGCGCTCCATGAACGCTTATATTCCAAGGTGTTATCATGTCAAGAGTGTCGTTAATGAAGCGCTTACCACTGACCCGTGATCAGTTAAGCGGCCTGGAGCGGTGCCGGAGGTTGACAACCAGACCTTCTACCGTGAACATGATCAGGGCGATCCAGATAATTGCAAAGCCGATCAGTTTAGCAGTCGGAAAAGGCTCGTGAAAGATGAGCAGCCCGATGAGAAACTGGATGGATGGTGCCAGGTACTGCATAAGTCCGATTGTTGTCATTGAGATACGCTGAGCGGCAAAGACAAAGAGCAGCAGCGGTACCGAGGTTATCACTCCGGTGCCGATGAGCAGGAAGGTGATGGTCGGTCCATGGGTGAGAAATCCGGAATCTCCGTGCCTGGACAGATAGGCCAGGGTAAGACCGGCAGGTACGGAGAGCAGCACAGCCTCGCAGAATAATCCTTCAAGCGAGTGCAGGGCTGCTGTTTTTCTGAGCAGACTGTACAGGGCAAAGGTTATGGCCAGAGTCAGGCCTATCCAGGGAAATTTACCATAGGAAAAGGTCAGGTACAGCACACCTGCACATGCCACTGTCAGTGCCGCCCACTGGCCTGCTCTGAGCTTTTCCTGCAAAAATACGACGCCGAACAGAACCGCAATCAACGGGTTGATAAAATAGCCCAGGCTGGATTCTACAATATTGCCGTTATTTACCGCCCATATATAAACCAGCCAGTTGGTTCCCAGCAGGGTGGAGGTTGCCAGGGTGGTCAGCAGGGTTCTGCGGTTTGCCAGTGCACCAAGTAGAGCCTGGTGCCGCCCCTGCAGCAGGAGGAGAGCCAGGGTCAGCATTGCCGACCAGATAATGCGGTGGCAGATGATTTCCCAGGAGGGGATGACCTGTAAAGCCTTCCAGTAAAGGGGAAAGACACCCCACATACCATAAGCGGACAGAGCTGCCGTCAGCCCGATATGCCTGGTGCGTATTTGTTCTGTAACGTTCATTATGCAGGCCATGCGTAAGGGGAGGACGATAAAGAAAAAATGTTACAGAACACGGCAACCCTCTGCTTGCAACAGAAATCGACAGCAAAGGTAAAATAGTATTGATTTTTATTTTGTTGCGCAATGACAAAAACTTTGTATAGTATTAATCTAATATTTTAAGTAAAAGCACTTTCTTTTCCGTCACATTGATTGAGTTGTGGCTTCAACATCCTTGGATGTCAATAAAGTTTCTGCTGACCACTTACCATGGAGAATCGGCATGAAACTTTTTATAGGCAGCCTTCCCTACGGCACAACTGAAACCGAACTTACTGATATCTTCAGTGGTTACGGTACTGTTATAAGCGTTAAACTCATAATGGACCATTTTACAGGACAGTCAAAAGGATTTGGCTTTGTGGAAATGGAGACCAGGGGGGAGGGGCACAAGGCAATGGAAGATTTGAACGGAAAAGAGTATAAACATCGACGGCTGGTCTGTAATGAAGCCCAGGTGCAGAAGAAAAAAGGCTCTCGCCGAAGATAAGCCTTGCGGTTGCGTACGCTAATAACGCATATATTGAGTTAAGAAACGATTTGAAAGATTGCCGTCCCGGCGAGATCAGGAACCATTGCAGCTCCTGATGGAACCGGCAGTTCCCTCCTCACGGATTTCAAGTTTTTTTCAAACAAACATACTAAAAAAATAATTTTCAACCATTGTGCTCTCAATAGCGGAGCTATATGGTCAGGATACAAAAAATACCCAATAGGGTTTCAGTAAGGAGTTTTATGGATTTCAGTACATTTGATTTTAACCCGTCTATAGCCGCTGCTGTGCAGAAATGCGGCTATATTACACCCACACCCATTCAGATGCAGGCCATTCCGCATCTGCTGCAGGGGCGTGACCTTCTCGGTCTTGCCCAGACCGGAACAGGGAAAACAGCGGCATTTGTCCTGCCCACTCTGCAGAGGCTGCAGCAGGGAGCCAGGAAGAAAGTTCGGACCTTGATTTTAACCCCTACCAGAGAACTTGCCGAACAGATTCATGAGAATATCGGCCAGATGGTCGGTAAAACCGGTTTGCGCAGTTGTACGGTCTATGGCGGTGTCAGCAAGGTCAGCCAGGTCAACCGGTTGAAAGGTGGTGTAGAGATTGTCGTTGCCTGTCCGGGACGGTTGCTTGACCATATCAACAGCGGAACCATTGATCTGTCGGATATTGAAGTTCTGATCCTCGATGAAGCCGATCAGATGTTTGACCACGGTTTTTTACCCGATATTCGCCGCATCCTGAAGCATGTGCCGCTGGAGAGACAGTCCATGGTCTTTTCCGCCACCATGCCCGGTCCGATTCGCCATCTTGTCGAGGAAGTATTAACTGATCATATAACGGTCCAGGTTGATTTTGAAAAACCGGCGGAAACAATCAGTCATGTACTCTTTCAGGTTGAACAGAGCCGTAAAACAGCTCTGTTGAAAAATATTCTGAAAAAGAAGGACATGGCTACAACCCTGATCTTTACCAGGACCAAGTACAAGGCGAAAAATCTGGCCCGGCAGCTGCAGAAAGCAGGTCTGAATGCGACTTCGCTGCAGGGGAACCTGTCGCAGAATCAGAGAAAACTGGCCATGGACGGCTTTAAAACCGGCAAATTCAACATCATGGTGGCAACTGATATTGCAGCCAGAGGAATTGACGTTTCCGGTATTTCCCACGTTGTCAACTATGATGTACCTGATACGGCTGAGGCATACACTCATCGGACCGGACGTACCGGCAGAGCGGAACAGAGCGGTGAGGCGTTCACCTTTGTCACCTCGGACGACGGTAAAATAATCAAGGTGGTGGAACGTACCCTTGGTCAGACAATTCGTCGAGAGACCCTTGCCGACTTTGATTATACGGTTGTCCCTGTCGTTTCACACCCCCGTAAACGCAATACCGGCGGCGCAAAACGTAAACCTGCCGCAGCGGGCAGGAAAAAGAGCAAAAGTTACCGTCGGGCTGCTTGATAAAGCTTCCCCTGGTGAACCTGCAGTAAGGATTGGACCGCAGTCTGAATTTTTAGACTGCACACCGGGTTTCTTAAACGGAAATCCGGTTTTTAAAAAATGGTTTCATAAGGAAACCGCGTATTAAGGAGTGTTGCAATGGCTGAAGGAACTGTAAAGTGGTTTAATGATGCTAAAGGCTTTGGTTTTATTGAGCAGGATGGCGGCAAAGATGTATTTGTCCACCACTCAGCAATCCAGGCACAGGGTTTTAAGAGCCTGCAGGAAGGTCAGCGAGTCACTTTTGACATCGTTGACGGCGCCAAGGGACCGGCAGCAGAGAATGTTGTTGCCCAGTAATCTTGTCGATAAATAGCATAAAAAAAGCCCCGCATTATGCGGGGCTTTTTTTATGCGGTCTGCAGCAGGCTACCCCTATTTGTCCATGCCGCAAAGCTCCAGCACTTTGCCATCCGCTGTGCTGAGACAGACAACCAGGTCCTTCTGCTCTGCCTTGCTCAGCACCGCACCGTGCCGAAGCATGGATTTAATTGTATTCTTCCATGAGCCTTTTCCCCGCCCCTTTTTTACCTTTTGGCAGATCCTGGTTTCATAATGACATTTAATACATTTGTTTTTGACCAGTTCACCGCAGTTTAAAGGAGCTGCAATAACCGTAGACGGCTGAACAAGGCTGAACTGCAGCAGCATGACAACGACCGGCAGCATGATCCGGCAGATTTTTTCAGGTTTCAAAATGATATCAGTCCCGGGAGTGAGATGAGCTCCTGTCAGGAGCATAAGTAAGTGCAGTACCATAGGCTATAGCCTCGACGGATCCGACAGCGGACCGTTGGTTGGCAGACTGTCCGATGGGCGAAGTTTCAATCCTGATGTTGACAATGATGTCGGCATTTCCGGCGCTTTCTTTCATGCGCAGCGTTGCCTCTCTCCTTGCCCTGTCCACCAGGGATTCATATGAACGAACATTACCACCGAAGAGGTTGCGCAGTCCGGCCAGAAATCGTTTAAAGTAATCAATGGAAATAACCGCATTGCCCTGGACAAGTACGGCGTTTTGTATTTCCCGTTCGGGATATGCAACAGTTTTCGTGGTTACGGCGGGCAGAGCAGAAAACAGTTCTTCCCGTTTTCGGATAGAGCTGTAATGCCGGGATTCGTTAAGAGTACCAAAGCTGTAACCAATGCCAAGAAACATGAGCAGAATAATGATCTGATCCATAGTCGCTCCTACTTAGGGTTCGGTCAAAAATAACTTTGTAGAAATGTGTCTACTCAGAATGTGAAGTTATTTTTACATCCTTAACCCGGACAGCTGTTCCATAAACATACAGCTCCGATGCACCCTGGGCAACGGAGGAAGTGGCATAACGGACATTGACAATGGCGTTTGCCCCCAACTGTTCCGCCTGGGTGATCATCCGCTTCGTTGCCTGCCTGCGCGAATCCTGCAGCAGTTCGGTATAGGCCTTCAGCTCCCCGCCCACCATGTTTTTTAATGAGGCCATAAAGTCACGGCCAATATGTTTGGCCCGTACCGTGGAGCCGGAAACAACGCCGAAATGCTCGACAATGTCCTTTCCCGGCACAGTTTCAATATTCGTCAGCAGCATTTTCTCTCCAGGGTCAAAAGATAAGAGGGGACATAAAAAAATCTGATTACGTATAAAGCTCAGCCAGTAACAAATTCCTGGATCCCCGATAACAACACTCGGGGATGACGAGGTTTACAACTCCGAGGGATGACGAGGCTTGCAAACTCCGAGGGGTGACGAGGGTTGCAACTCAGTTATATTATAACCAATCAGAGTGCTGCCCACTACTGTTATTCCCGAGGTCCTTTATCGGCAATCTATTGTTTTTCTCTTTATAACAGAATATTGTAATCTTAACCCAACTTTGTGAGATTAATTCCCAAAAAATCTTATAACTGCTTGATTGTTCGTTAAGTGTTAAATATAGAATAACGGTATATCAATAAGTTAGATGCCAATTTCATTTTGTAATGCCTTACGGTATTCTTTGATCCAGGTAACACTTTGATAAAATTTAACAAAACAATTAGAAGTGGTGCCATACTAAAATTTTGACCATGTTAACATTTAACATGCTGGAATTACGAAATTTGACAAATGAGTTCGCAAAGTTAAGTTAACTGAAAGTAACTTCTCAATAAGTGGTGACAAGTTGTTGTATTCATACCTTATGGATCGAAGTCTACGCTATCTCCGGCTAAAAACATGCCGGATGACGGAGTTGCTCAATTATGGCCGTCATTCCCGAATGTAGTTATCGGGGATCCAGGAGTTTTACCATCAGTTTTTGAGAAGTTACAACTGAAAGTTGGCAGAGTTTCATACGTAATCAGGTGAAACGAGGATTTAATAATGTCTGATGATAAGCACGAAGTTGACGGTTTGATTGTGGATGATGATCCGGTCCTTGATTATATCCTTTATGAGGAAATGCTGGAAGAAAACAAAAAACATAAAAATGCCGGTGGATGCCTGGCATTATTCATTTTGTTTCTACTCCCCAGCGTCACCGGATTTCTGTGGTTGGTAAGGATGTCGTAAAATGTAAACAATGTTGGCGCGCAATGTTAAGCAGGCAGGTTAGGCATATTTACCAGCATTTCAAGGCCTATTTATGAAGGGAAATAGCCGTCTGGCTATTTTTTGTTAATATTTTCCGTGGGTAAGGAGAAATTCAGACAGGACATTACTGGTTACCAATGAATAAAGAAAATACCATCGCACCTGGTGCACGAGTCGTTATCCGAGATGCTGAATGGCTTGTACGCAAAGTAGACAGAACTTCCACAGGTGGCCGGGCATTATCCGTTGTCGGTATCACGGAGCTGGTCAAGGACAAAGAGGCCATCTTCCTTGATGATATTGATAAAGACATCCAGGTACTAAATCCTGTTGACACCAAATTAGTTCCAGATACCTCCAGTTCTTACCAGCGATCATTGCTCTACATGGAAAGCCTGCTCCGGCAGACACCGCCTACTGACGAGAATCTCTATATCGGTCATAAAGCTGCCATGGACGCTGTCCCCTATCAGCTCGATCCTGCTATCCAGGCATTGGAGCAACCCAGGCAGCGTATTTTGATAGCCGATGCTGTTGGTCTCGGCAAAACCCTGGCCTGTGGTATTTTGGTCAGTGAACTCATTCGTCGTGGCAAGGGGAAACGTATTCTGGTGCTGGCGGTCAAGAGTATGATGACTCAGTTCCAGAAAGAAATGTGGAGCCGGTTTACCATTCCACTTGTTCGCCTAGATTCAGCGGGTATCCAGAGGGTACGATCTCACATCCCCACCAACCACAATCCTTTTTATTATTACGATAAGGCAATCATCTCAATCGATACTCTGAAACAGGACGCTGAGTATCGCACCTACCTTGAAAATGCCTACTGGGACATCATCGTCATCGATGAAGCCCATAATGTTGCAGAACGAGGCAAAGGATCATCGCTCAGGGCAAAGCTCGCCAAACTTCTCTCCGGGCGCTCTGATACTCTAATAATGCTTTCAGCAACACCTCACGATGGTAAGGCCAAGAGTTTTGCCAGTCTCATGAATATGCTTGACCCTACTGCCATTGCCAACCCTGAAGAGTATGGCCCAGATGATATCAAAGG
>WFRY01000369.1 GCA_015486315.1 Desulfobulbaceae bacterium | reverse complement strand
GCTCCGTACTGTTACTTGTTTTGCTTTTAATATTTTCTCTTATGGCTGCCGTACGTTTTTCGCCCTTTGCCTTTGTCGGCTGGCTCTGGAGTGGAACGGGAGTGGTGCTGAAAAAAGCAAGGGCAGGGAAATCTGTAGCAACTGCTGTAAAAAAACGTCGTCCAAAAAGAGAACCGACTGTGACCGTACCGGCTTCGGAACCATTGCCGAAACCTGAGCCTGTGCAGTCAATTCCGGCAGTCCATGAACCGGTTCGGCGGGAGCCGCCAGTCGAACCGGTGGAGGCAGAGTTTTCCTTAAAGCCTGTTAAAACCGGAGATTATCAACTGCCGCCGATTACTCTGCTTGATCCAAACACCCAGGGGGATCCGGATGTGGATCGCAAACATTATTATAAGGTGAGTGAGATTCTGGTTGCCAAACTCATGGATTTTGGTGTGCAGGGAACCGTTGAGGGCGTCTCTCCGGGCCCGGTGGTCACAACCTATGAGTATGCACCTGCCGCCGGCGTCAAGATCAATAAAATCGTTTCTCTTGCTGATGATCTGGCCATGGTTCTCAAGGTTGACCGGGTGCGGGTTGTCGGTTCCATTCCCGGTAAGGCTGCTATCGGTATTGAGATTCCCAATCCCATCCGCAATACTGTCTTTTTGCGGGATATACTGCTGGGAAATGATTACCGCAAGTCACCCTCGCGTCTGACACTGGCCCTGGGGTTTGATGTAGTCGGCCGGCCGGTGGTGGCGGATCTGGCCCGCATGCCTCATCTCCTTATTGCAGGGGCTACCGGTGCCGGTAAATCAGTTGCTATAAATGCCTTTATCTCCTCAATTCTGTTCAAGGCAACTCCGGATGAGGTTCGTCTGCTGATGATTGATCCCAAACGGATAGAGCTCTCAGTATATGAAGGGATTCCTCATCTGCTGCACCCGGTTGTGGTGGAGCCGAAGATGGCAAGCCGGGCCCTGATCTGGGCTGTTCGGGAAATGGAGCGGCGTTACAAACTGTTAGAGGAGATGCGGGTCAAATCTTTTGGCTCCTATAACGAGATTGCGGAAGAAAAACTGCCCTATATCGTGGTCATTATAGATGAGCTGGCTGATCTGATGATGGTTGCCTCCAAAGATGTTGAAACCTCCATAGCGCGTCTGGCTCAGATGGCCAGGGCGGCGGGGATGCATATCATGCTTGCTACTCAGCGCCCGTCAGTGGATGTGCTGACCGGTTTGATCAAGGCCAATTTCCCGACCAGGATATCCTTTAAGGTCTCTTCCAAGATTGATTCCCGCACTATTTTAGATGGTTCCGGTGCCGAGCATCTACTGGGACTGGGTGATATGCTCTTTCTGCCGCCGGGAGCCGCCAAGCTGCAGCGTATCCATGGAGCATATATTTCCGAGGAGGAGACCGAGCGGATCATTGCCTTTATCAAGGAACAGGGAACGGCTGAATATGATGAATCTGTTCTCCAGGTGGTTGAAGAGGAACCGAGCGAAAGTGGTGAGGACGCAGCGGATTATGATGAGAAATATGATGAGGCGGTAGCTGTGGTGACTGAAACCGGCCAGGCCTCTATTTCCATGGTCCAGCGGCGATTACGGGTTGGTTACAATAGGGCGGCCCGGATGATTGAGATGATGGAACGAGAGGGGATTGTCGGCCCTGCTGACGGGTCCAGACCCAGGGAAGTGCTGGCCCGGGGAGAGTACACCTGATTTTTCTGTGTTGAACAGTTGCACGCTGCATGCATCCAGCTGCTTATCAGTTACGTTAAGCGGTCATGACGGGATACCATCGCTGGTTGATGAAGAAGCTGTTTTAAGTATAAAATTCAATGGATTGTAAGTTGTTTCCGGTCATACCATCATAATGGTGGTATCTGCTGAAAGCGGTATGAGCTGTGTTTCAGGGGGAATCAGCTTCCCTGGCTTTTTCTCTCCATCTCACCAGGGCGTTATGAGTATTTTTGATAGGTAGTGTAAGTATTTCTGCCTCCCTCTTCTTGGTCGATTTTTCTTGACATTAGACAGCCAACAAATTAAAAACTTAAACGATCGTGAATGAGTGACTGTTCATTTTTTAGTCTTATTTTATCTTTTAAAGAAAAAATAATTAAAACAGGTGGTTGCTTGTTTCATGATCAAAAGGCAAAGGAAAGGGCACACGAAGTGGTACACGCTGATTTGTGGGCTTTTTCCTTATTTAATGAAGTAGAGGTTAAATGGCAGCACATGGGTGTTGTCATCAAGGAAAATTTAAGTGAGGAGGTAGTTTAATGCCAAGTTACGTAGATCCTGAAAAATGTGATGGTTGCAAGGGTGGCGATAAGACAGCCTGCATGTACATCTGTCCGAATGATCTGATGGTTCTCAACGTTGCAGAGATGAAAGCCTACAATCAGGAACCGGATGCATGCTGGGAGTGTTACTCCTGTGTCAAGATCTGTCCCCAGGGCGCAATCATGGTTCGCGGTTATGATGACTTCGTACCCATGGGTGGTAATGTTCATCCGATGCGATCTTCCGATTCCATCATGTGGACTGTTTCATTCCGTAATGGTAATGTCAAGCGCTTTAAGTTCCCGATTCGCACAACTGCTGAGGGTGCTGCCAATGAGTATCCCGGTGAGAAAGGTGGAAGCCTTGATGATGAGAAGCTGCTGCTTGAGGGCGACCTGCCTACACCTAAGGCAATGTAAGTTGTCTATCTGTTCAGTGTAAGTAAAATATTTAATATATCTTATTAGGGAGATAAAAATATGGCATTACCGAATAAGCCGAAAGGCGAGCTTGAGGCCGTTGACAATCCGGAAGTAGTGGAGCATAGCTGCGATTGTTTAATCGTTGGTGGCGGCATGGCTGCCTGTGGTACCGCATTTGAGATTGGCAAATGGGCACCTGAGGGAATGAAAACAATAATGGTAGACAAGGCTTCTCTGGAGCGCTCCGGTGCTGTTGCTCAGGGTCTGTCCGCTATTAATACCTACATCGGCGAGAACGCTATTGAAGATTACGTCAAGATGGTTCGTAATGACCTGATGGGCGTTGTCCGTGAGGATCTCATCTATGACCTCGGTCGTCACGTTGATGAGTCTGTCAAGCTGTTTGAGGAGTGGGGACTGCCCGTCTGGAAGAAAGCTGAGGACGGTTCCAACCTTGACGGTTCCAAGCCTGCTAAAACCCTGCGTGAGGGCGGTGAGCCTGTACGTACCGGTAAATGGCAGATCATGATCAACGGTGAGTCTTACAAGTGTATCGTTGCAGAGCCTGCAAAGAAAGCACTGGGCGAAGACAACATCATTGAGCGTTGCTTCATCGTTAAGATGCTGCTTGACAAGAACAAAGAGAACACGATTGCCGGTGCAGTAGGATTTTCCACTCGTGAGAATAAAGTACATGTATTCACCTGCAAGACTGCTCTGGTAGCCTGTGGTGGTGCTGTTAACATTTTCCGTCCCCGGTCTACCGGTGAGGGTAAAGGTCGTGCATGGTATCCGGTATGGAATGCAGGATCCACCTACACAATGTGTGCTCAGGTCGGCGCAACACTGACCATGATGGAAAACCGTTTCACCCCTGCCCGTTTTAAAGATGGTTATGGTCCGGTTGGTGCTTGGTTCCTGCTCTTCAAGGCTAAAGTATCCAACGGTCTGGGTGAGTTCTTTGCAATGGGTGATGGAGCCAAGGAAGAGCTGAAAAAGTTCATGCCTTACGGCGCATCTGCTGTTACCCCTACCTGTCTGCGTAACCACCTGATGGTAAAAGAATATATCGCAGGTCGTGGACCGATTTACATGGCTACCGATATCGCTCTGAACGCCTTCCTCGATGCTGCCCGTGAAGCCGGTAAGGACGAGAAAGAAGTGAAGAAGATCTGGAAACATCTCGAGTCTGAGGCTTGGGAAGATTTCCTTGATATGTCCGTTGGTCAGGCTGGTCTGTGGGCCGGTGCTAACATTGAGCCAGAGAAAGTCGGTTCCGAGATCATGCCGACCGAGCCCTACATGCTGGGATCACATTCCGGTTGTTGTGGTATCTGGACCTCCGGTCCGGAAGAAGACTGGGTACCTGATGCCTATAAGTGGGGCTATAACCGTATGACCACCGTAAGCGGCCTGTTTACCGCTGGTGATGGTGTTGGTGCTTCCGGTCATAAGTTCTCCTCCGGTTCCCATGCAGAGGGTCGTATTGTTGCCAAGCAGATGGTTAAGTACTGCCGCGATAACGATCACACCCCTGAGATTGCTCAGGCTGCACAGGATCTTGCTGACGAACTCTACGCACCGGTTAAACTGTATAACGAGTTCAAGGGCGCATCCACCCATCAGGATGTTAACCCCAACTACTGCAAGCCAGCCGGTATCATGATGCGCCTGATGAAGGCAACTGATGAGTATGGTGGTGGTGTTGCAACCTTCTACATGACCTCTGGTAAACTCCTCGGTATCTGCATGGATCTCCTTCAGATGCTGCGTGAAGATGCTGCGAAGATGGGTGCCGGTGACCTGCATGAGCTGATGCGTGCATGGGAGAACTACCACCGTATCTGGTGTGTAGAGGCTCACATTCGTCACATTATCTTCCGTGAAGAGTCCCGTTATCCTGGTTTCTACTACAGGTCTGACTTCCCGAACGTTGATGACGAGAACTGGAAGTGTTTTGTAAACTCCACTTTTGATCCTAAATCAGAGGAATGGAAGTGTGAGAAGGTTGAGGTAATCAACATCGTTGAGACCGACCCTTGGCTGTAATAGTACAGTAACACTGTATTAGCTGAAATGAATCTCCAGGCCCCAGTGGGGCTTGGAGATTTTTAATATCTACCCATGAAGAAGTTTTCTGTTTGAGTTGATGGACATTTTTGCGTAAAAATGACCCTCAATTGAACCAGAAATCACCTTTCATCAATACCAGCAGTTAATGGAGGTTTGGCATGAGTGACACTGCAGGAAATGGTGCGGTACTGGTTGTTGGCGGCGGTATCAGCGGTTTGACCGCTGCACTGGAAGCTGCGGAAGTAGGTAATGATGTATTTATTATCGAAAAAAATCCGTATTTCGGTGGCCGTGTGGCCCAGCTCAATCAGTACTTCCCAAAACTTTGTCCCCCTACCTGTGGCTTGGAAATCAACTTCAAGCGGGTAAAAGACAACCGTAAAGTAAGGACCTATACCATGACCACTGTGAAATCAGTGACCGGTGGTCCGGGCAACTACGAGGTAACGCTGGAAACAGCGCCCCGTTTTGTCAATTCCAACTGTACTGCCTGCGGCGACTGTGCCGAAGTCTGTACCGATGAGATTGATAATGCCTTTAACTTCGGCATGAACAAGTGCAAGGCAATTTATCTGCCTCATGAGATGGCATTTCCCCGCCGTTTTGTCCTGGAGAAGGATGCATGTTCCGCCGACTGTCTTGAGGCTATCAAGGGCGCGTGTAAATATAACGCCATTGATACCGAAATGCAGGCTGAGACCTTTACGCTCAATGTAGGTTCCATTGTCTGGGCAACCGGCTGGGATCCCTATGATGCCACGAAACTTGACAACTTGAAACCTACTTCTTCTCCTGCCATTATCACTAACATGATGATGGAACGTATGGCTGCTGATAACGGCCCCACCGGTGGTAAGATCCTCCGTCCCGGAGATGACAAGGAGATTGAGTCAATCGCCTTTGTTCAGTGTGCCGGATCCCGTGATGAAAATCATCTCGAGTTCTGTTCCTATATCTGCTGCATGGCAACATTCAAGCAGATGACCTATGTCCGCGAACGTTATCCGGAGGCCAAGATCTATGTATTCTATATTGATCTCCGTACGCCTGGCAAATATGAGCATTTCCGTGAAAAACTCATGAGTGACGAGAACTCCGAGTTTATCAAGGGTAAGGTTGCCGATATCATTGCTGAAGATGACGGCGGAGTTACCATGGTTGCCGAAAATGCGGTAACAGGTGCCAAGATCAAGCAGAAAGTAGACATGTGTGTACTGGCAACAGGCATGCAGCCTGCACTCGGAGATCAGGGCAAGGCCCTTGGTGTGAACATGGACGGAAACGGTTTTGTTGTTTCCGAACCGGACAAGGGGATGATCGCTGCCGGCTGTGCCAAGTCTGCTGCCGATGTGTACACCAGTGCACAGTCTGCAACTGCAGCAGCCCTTAAAGCAATCCAGATCGGACGGTAGGAGGAGAGTCAATGGATAAAGTATATGGTGCATATCTCTGTACTGGGTGTGGCATTGGCGATGTCCTCGATGTAGATGGACTGAAAAGCGCTGCTTCGGAAACAGGCATGGAGATGAAGGAACATACCTGTCTCTGTGGTGATGAAGGTCGTGCCCTTATCAAGAAAGATATTGCCGACGATGGTGTCAATACCGTTGTCGTCTGTGCCTGCTCCCCCCGGGTGATGCAGGATGAGTTTAATTTTGGTGATGATACCATCACCGTTCGCGGGAACATCCGTGAACATGTTGCCTGGACAGCAGTTTCAGCTGAAGCTGCAGAAGGTGAGGAAGCAGCTGAAGGCGAAGAGGCTGCCGAACCCGCTGAGGCAGAAACCGAAGCCGAAGGCGTTGATGAGTTTCTCCAGGAGATGGGTGAGGATTATGTCCGCATGGCCGTTACCCGTGCGCAGAAAACCGACATGCCGGAGCCCTTTCTGCTCGAAACACTGAGCAAAAAGATTCTGGTCATGGGTGGTGGTATTGCCGGTCTGACAGCAGCTAAAGAGGCTGCAAAAGCCGGTTATGAAGTAACCATTGTTGAAAAAGACGGTCAATTGGGTGGTAAAGCCCTGGGTTGGCGCAAGATGTTCCCTACTGCCTACCCCTATGCAACCCTTGAAGAACCTAATATCGATCAGATGGTAGCCGATGTGACCTCTGATGCAAAAATAACGGTTGTAACAAATTCCGAAGTTGCACGTATCGGCGGTTCACCCGGCGAATTTAATGTGACCATCAAGGCAACTGGAACCACAAGTGAATGGGATGCACCCGCTAAAGTCGGTGTTGATGAGCAGGACCTGATCGACAAGGGTGAGATGGAAGATCCCAATGCCGGTATGCAGAAGTATACCGAGCTGAATCCTGATGGTGAAATGTTCGGTGCTGTTGTCCTGGCAACCGGCTGGCGTCCTGCAGATGTTTCCGAATATGAGCATCTTGGCTACGGGACCCTGAAAAATGTTGTAACCAATGCTGAATTCGAGAAACTTGCTAAAGATGGTAAGGTACCGGCCCGTGTTGCCTTTATCCAGAGCCCGGGTGCTGCTGAAAACGATAATGACTTTCCCTACTGTAACTCTGTTACCTCCATGGTGGCATTGAAGCAGGCCCAGTATGTCTGCGAAGACAATGCGGACGGGCAGGCCTTTATCCTCTATCAGCACATGCGTACTCCCGGCAATGCTGAACTCTTCTATAAGGGTATGCAGCAGCAGGACGGCGTCTTTTTGACCAAGGCCACTGTGACCAAGGTTGAGGAAGCCGAAGATGGCCTGGTTGTCAGCGCCGACGATACCCTGCTTGGTGAGTCGATAGCCTTGAATGTTGATATGGTCGTACTGGCAGCCGGCATGGTGCCGACGACAGTTGACGAGCCCACCATCAACCTGGCCTATCGTCAGGGACCGGCCTTTCTGGATCTGGACCTTTTTGACGGTTATGCCGATTCCCATTTTATCTGCTTTCCCTATGAGACTCGTCGTACCGGTATTTACACCTGCGGTGGTGTACGTAAAGCAGAGACCATGGAAGAGACCATCGATGATGCCACCGGTGCTGCGCTGAAGGCAATTCAGTGTATTGAGTCTGTCAATCGCGGTGTTGCTGTTCATCCGCGATCCGGCGACATGACCTATCCTGATTTCTTTTTCTCGCGCTGCACGCAGTGTAAGCGCTGTACGGAAGAATGTCCCTTTGGTGCCCTTGATGATGATGAGAAGGGAACACCCCTGCCAAACCCGACTCGTTGCCGGCGTTGTGGTACCTGTATGGGGGCCTGTCCTGAACGTATTATCGGTTTTGCCGATTACAACGTTGATATGATCGGTTCCATGGTCAAAGCCATTGAAGTACCTGATGACGATGAAGACAAGTTGCGGGTTGCTGTGTTTGTCTGTGAAAACGATGCTTATCCTGCACTTGATATGTCCGGCATGCACCGTAACAAGATGAACAGACTTGTTCGTTTTATTCCGGTTCGCTGTCTCGGATCCGTAAACATGGTCTGGATTAAAGATGCCATGTCCTCCGGTATGGATGGTGTTTTACTTCTGGGCTGTCGCTACGGTGATGACTACCAGTGTCATTTCGTGAAGGGCTCAGAGATTGCCAACAAGCGTATGGAAAATATCGGTGAGACCCTTGGTACTCTTGGACTTGAGCCGGAGCGTTGCGCTGTTGAGCAGGTTGCCATCTCTGACTATGACAAGATTCCTCAGATAATTGATGAGTTTGTTGAGTCGATCATTGAGATGGGACCGAACCCGTTCAAGGGCTTCTAACCTCTCTGTTGTGTCGAATCTATATCCGTCCGGCATGCCGGACGGATATAGCAGCAATTTATTTATCTAACATTTTTAGTTTCGACATATTGGAAAATTAATTTTCATGACAGGAGGACAAAATGTCAATGAACGTGCAACCAGATATTGATTTTATTAAGGACATGAAGGAGGCCGGTGGAGACACATTAAAAAAGTGTTTTCAATGTGCGACCTGCTCGGTTGTCTGCCCACTCTCATCCGATGAAGACCCGTTTCCCCGCCGGGAGATGATCTTTGCCCAGTGGGGGCTCAAGGATAAGCTCGTCGGAGATCCTAATATTTTTCTCTGCCACCAGTGCGGCGACTGTACTGCATACTGTCCGCGTGGTGCAAAACCAGGTGATGTCCTCGGAGCAATCCGTGCTTATGCCTACAAGCACTTCGGTTGGCCGGCCGGTCTTGCCAAACTTGCAAGTTCCGGTAAGAACCTGCCCATGCTTATCGGCATACCTGCTGTAGTCGTCTTTGTTATGTGGCTTATTTCCGGCGGTCTGAGTCTTCCGACATATGAAGAATTCGCCCATGCCGGATATGGTCATTTTTTCGGTCACTGGAATTTTGCTCTGTTGGCCAAGAATGTATTTTTCATTGATCTGATTATGCTGCCCACAGCCGGTTTGGCCGTCTATGCATCCTATAAGGGTGTCTCAGCCATGTGGAAAAAGATGGCCGAGAATGCAGGCGTTGGTGAAGCGCTGTATCGTCCTTCGGCTCCTCAGTTCGTTAAGGAATTCCTCTGGCCTTCAGTTGTTGAGATCGTTCAACATGACAGGTTTAAAGAATGTGTAACCAATAAGGATCGTGTTCGCGGTCATCTTCCGCTGATGTGGGCCTTTATTGCATTGTTGTTTGTTACTGCATATTCTGCGTTTGCCCAGGACGTACTTGGTATATTTATACCCTCGCTGCATGGCCCGATGTCCCTGTGGAATCCCGTAAAGATTATTGCCAACGTTGCCGCAATAGCCCTTGTTGTCGGTACAGGTATCCTTTGGGGAAATCGTACCAAGATGGAAGCCGATGGCCAGGCTTCAAATACCTTTTATGACTGGTTCCTGATCTGGATGATCATGGGTGTCGGTGCTACCGGTATTGCTGCTGAGCTCTTTCGTTTAATCGGCATAGTATCTCTTGGTTATGTCTCTTACTACCTGCATCTGGTCTCTATCATGATGCTGTTTCTGTATATGCCGTATACAAAGTTTGCCCATCTCGTTTACAGAACGTTTGCCATGGCCTTTGAGCGGTACCGTGATTCAGCATATGTGAAGAATCCTTTGAACGAAGAGTAATTTTTTTTACTCAAGTCGTCTTTGACCGGAGGCATTTTGCCTCCGGTTTTTTTTTGCAGGAATATAAAAAAGATGTTGATTTATTTTGTATTGCGGGTATATTTCCTTGGTTCATGCTGGCGTAGCTCAACTGGTAGAGCACCTGATTTGTAATCAGGGGGTTGCGGGTTCAAGTCCCATCGTCAGCTCCAGCCGGACACCGGAAACCAGCGGTTAGAAAGCAGGTTGTTTCTGACTTTTGCTTTCTGTCTTCTGGCAACTGTTTCGTGTGGAGGGGTTCCCGAGTGGTCAAAGGGAACAGACTGTAAATCTGTCGGCGAAGCCTTCGGAGGTTCAAATCCTCCCCCCTCCACCATATATAAAAGCGGTAAATGCTTCGAACCTTTTTGCTTGGGAATTTAATTTTCAGATATCGACAGCAGAGCAATAGGAAAATATTTTTCAGTATTTCAATTTTTCTGCTATTTCGATAGAGAGAGTTTTTCCATTAATCTGCTTGATTTTGGCGGGAATAGCTCAATTGGTAGAGCATCAGCCTTCCAAGCTGAGGGTTGCGAGTTCGAGTCTCGTTTCCCGCTCCATTAGCTGCAGATTAGAAGAGTAATGTTGTAAAAGATGATGCATATGTATGCAGGGCCCACGTAACTCAGTGGTAGAGTACCTCCTTGGTAAGGAGGAAGTCACCGGTTCAAGTCCGGTCGTGGGCTCCATTAATCAGTCGGTTATCGCAGGCATCGATCGGCTGGCCAGGTTGAACTTTTGTCTGAGGAGACACAGCAATGGCAAAGGAAAAATTTGAGCGGACGAAGCCGCATGTAAACGTGGGAACCATTGGTCATATTGATCACGGTAAGACCACATTGACCGCAGCAATTACCCGTGTACTGTCAACCAAGGGCCAGGCTGATTTCACCGACTTCAGTGATATCGACAAGGCACCTGAAGAAAAAGAGCGTGGAATCACCATTGCCACAGCGCATGTCGAGTATGAAACCGATAAGCGCCATTATGCGCACGTAGACTGCCCCGGCCATGCTGATT
>WFRY01000368.1 GCA_015486315.1 Desulfobulbaceae bacterium | reverse complement strand
GCGACGAACCAAGCCTGCTGGCCGCGGCCCGGCAGATTCGGGAAGAAATCAACTGTGAAGGAGTGCTTGTCACCCGCGGAGAAGCAGGCATGGCACTGCTGCAGGGTGAAGATTTTGTTACCATCCCGACGATGGCCAAAGAGGTGTATGATGTGACCGGTGCCGGTGATACGGTAGCCGCCACCCTGGCCCTTGGCCTGGCGACCGGATGTTCCATGTTTGATGCCGCTGTGCTGGCAAATCATGCGGCCGGAATAGTGGTGGGCAAGGTGGGGACTGCTTCGGTAAGCCGGCAGGAGCTGCTGGCTGCCCTTGATTGATGTTTTTTAAGCCTTTTTTTATCCTGAGAGAGATATGCGACCACGAAGTATGACCGGTTTTGGCCGGGGAGAGGCAACGGATTCGAACCGGACCTGGACCGTTGAGATACGAACGGTGAATCACCGTTTTCTCGATCAGCGGGTGGTGTTGCCCCGTGCCTTTGCGATGCTGGAGGAACGGGTCAAAAAAACAGTTGCTTCGGGCCAGGATCGCGGCCGGGTGGAGGTTGGTTTGTCCGTGAGCGGGAAAATTTCCGCTGGCCCGCTGCTCACAGTGGATATGGATCTTGCCCGTCAGTACCATGACTGTCTGCAACAGCTTGCCGAGGAGTTTGCTGTAGGTCCCCGGCTGCAGATGGCGGATATGCTCACCCAGCGTGATATTATCACCATTGGGGAACAGAGCCCTGATCTTGAACAGGAATGGCCGCTGGTGGAACAGGCAATTCGTGCTGCTCTTGCTGAATGCATACAAATGCGTGAGCAGGAAGGGCTGACCCTGAAAGATGATCTGCTTGACCGTCTGGATCATTTTGCCGCCATTGTGTTGGAAATTGAAACCAGTATTCCGCAGGTTTTGCTGCAGCGGCAGGAGGAACTGAAGACACGGGTTCTGAAAATGCTGCAGGGGATGGATATCGATCCCATGCGTCTGGCCCAGGAAACTGCCATAATGGCTGATAAGGCCGACGTTACCGAAGAGGTGGTCAGGCTGGCCAGTCATATCTCCCAGTTTCGGGCCTTTCTGGAAAATGATGAGCCGGTTGGGCGTCGTCTTGATTTCCTCCTGCAGGAGTTTCTTCGCGAGGTCAATACCCTGGCCTCAAAGATCTCTAATGCCGAAATTGCCCACCTTGGGGTGGAGATGAAAAATGAAATTGAGAAGCTGCGGGAACAGGTACAGAATATTGAGTAAGGGCGGGCACTGCAACGGGTGCGCTGTGCACACCATTTTTGAGTATCAACTCAAATGCTGAGCAACTTTAAGCAACAACTTCCGAGCATGCCTGAAAAAATATAATTGAGCGTAAATGGACAATCGACTTATCAATATCGGCTTTGGCAATGCCGTAAAAATCAGCCGTATTCTCGCGGTGGTCAATCCCGGCTCTTCGCCGATCAGGAAGCTCAAGGATGATGCCAGGCAGGAACGTAAACTTATCGACGTGACCGAGGGACGCCGTACCCGTGGAATTATTATACTTGATACCGGGCATCTTGTTCTCTCCTCGGTCCAGCCTGAAACGATCAATCAGCGGCTTGCAGCCCTTGATGATCATCAGAAGAATCCTGATCACCTGCTCCATCCCATGGAGATAGACGATGACTGAAGGCATTATGCTCGTCCTGTCAGCCCCTTCCGGCTGCGGCAAGACAACAATTCTGAAAAATGTTATGGCAGATCTGCCCGGTCTGGTCTTTTCCGTTTCTCATACGACCCGTGAGCCTCGGCCCGGGGAACAGAATGGGCTTGATTATCATTTTGTCAGCCGTGATCAGTTTATGGCCATCCGTGATCAGCAGCCCTCCGGCTTCCTGGAATGGGCGGAGGTGCATGGTAATCTTTATGGGACCTCCAGGCAGGATGTTGAGGCTAGATTGGCAGATGGCCTGGATGTTGTTCTTGATATTGATGTTCAGGGCGCAGCCCGGATCCGGCAAAACGCTGAACCGGTGACCGTTTTTATTGCGCCGCCCTCTTTGAAGGAGCTGGAACGACGCCTGCGCAGTCGGGGCACGGAGAGTGAAGACAGTCTGGACGTTCGTCTTGCCAATGCGGGAAAAGAGATGCAGGATGCTGATGCCTACACCTATCTGATTGTCAACGATCGGCTGGATGAGGCTGTGGAATCATTACGGTCCATTATTATTGCAGAGCGCTGCCGCAGAAGATGCGGTCTGAATGGCTTGAAGATACAATTGGGTAATAATTCAGCTGAAACAGGCAGTAATGGCTAAACAGAACAGACCGCGGAAAAATTACAGTACAACAGTCGTGGCCGAACAACCGGCAGCGGATGACCTGCTCTGGGGCATAAATACTGTTGGCGAAGCCCTGAGGAGTTCGCCGCGCAGCCTGAGCGAAGTCTTGATCCAAAAGGGTAAGGCAGGACCCAAGCTGCAGGAAATCATTGACAAGGCCCGTCTGGCCAAGGTCAGAGTGCGTTTTGTGGAACCGGAGCGAATGGGTGTGGGCAGAGGATGCAAACACCAGGGGGTTGTTGCCCGCCGGACCGAGGCAGAGCTGATTTCTCTTGCTGAGCTGCTGGCATCAAGTACTGCTGCAACCCAACGTATCCTGATCCTGGATTCTATTCAGGATCCCCGAAATCTTGGGTCCATTCTACGCTCTGCTCTGGCAGCAGGTTTTACCTCTATTATCCTTACCCGCGAGCGCAGTGCTCCTCTCTCCGGCACCGTGGCCAGGACCTCTGCCGGGGCCATCTCGCATCTGCAGATAGCTCAGGTTGTTAACCTGGCCGACACCCTGAAGCTGCTGAAGGAAAAAGGGTTCTGGATTTACGGGACCGTGGTTGACCGCGGGGCGGCATCAATCTACAGCACGGATTTCAGCGGCCGGATAGGCTTGGTGATCGGCAGTGAGGGCAAGGGAATACGCCCCCTGGTGCAAAAGCAATGTGATCATCTCGTCACCATTCCCATGGCAACGGATTTTGATTCACTCAATGCCTCGGTTGCCGCAGCCCTTGTCATGTTTGAAGTCGTGCGCCGGCAGCAGTAATTAAGGGTTCAATAAAAATAACTTCACATTCTGTGTAGACACTGCAACATATCTTCGACCGATCTTCAATCGAGAAATCCTCAACGTAGCCCTGCTACGCCTGCGGTTTCACTCAATCAGATC
>WFRY01000367.1 GCA_015486315.1 Desulfobulbaceae bacterium | reverse complement strand
TTGGTGGGAGGTGTGGGCATCCTTGCGGTCATGTTGATTTCGGTTCGAGAGAGAACTGGTGAAATCGGTCTCAGACGTGCTGTGGGAGCGCTCAGACGGGATATCCGCAACCAGTTCCTCATGGAGGCAACCATCCTGTCATGCAGTGGCGGGCTGCTTGGTGTCCTGTCAGGTATTGGCGGGGCTGTGATGCTTGCCCGTCTTGGTTACTGGGAGGCAGTTATATCATGGCCCGCCACCATATTCGCCTTCATATTCTCCGCATCATTGGGGATTGTTTTTGGCATTTATCCAGCCATCCGTGCAGCCAGTCTGGAACCTATTGAGGCATTGCGGACGGAGTAGAACCGTCCGCAAAAAGGGGCAAATCTTTGCTGTACTCTTTTTTGGGTGCTGTACTCGTAATTCTGGCTATAACGTAACTACTCACCCTCCTCCAATAGGAATAACGGAAAGACGCTTTTCACGCACCGTATCTGCTCACAGGGTGCTGCAGATGCAAGGCGGAGGGGGCGAAGGCGTACTCCCTGTACTTCGAGTCCCCGACAACGCAGCAGATGCGGTACCCTGTGAGTAGATACGCTATAACAAACAAAACGGGAGCCCAAACCCATCATGTTTAATGGCAGCCGTTCGGAAAAGAAATTGTTTCCATCTGAATTGAGCTTTCCATTATTCCTGAATGCAGGGCTGCTCATCTATAGTGCCGTCACAGTTATTATCCATGCCGTCCCCGCAGATTTCATCTGTACCTGGATGAATACTGTTGTTTGTATCGTCACAGTCTCCTTCGTATTCGGTGAATGTATCCCCATCTGCGTCATCAAAAATGTCAATGGCGCTTAGCCCGTAAAACCTGGAAAAGCGCAACAGGTCATATGCGTCAACGTCACCGTCAGTGTCAAAGTCTCCATACAGCAGGTAAGCATTGGTATCCGTAAGGCTTTCGATCTCAGCCGTCTGGCTGGATATTGTTTCGTCTTTCTGGGCAATAATGACATCCTTGGCGGCTTCGGCTTCAGAAACAGCCTGATCCAGTTCATCCGGGGTAAATGCAAGGCCATAGGCCGCCAGTAACATGTTGTCTTTTGCTGTTCCGCCTTCGTCGTCTGTAACCGTTAAGGTTACTTCGTAAAAGCTGTGTGCTAATCCTGTAACCAGAGGATTCATACCGTCTGCGTCAAGCGATGTCCCTGCGGGATCCAGGCATTTCAGGTGCCAGTCAAAGGAAACAATCGACCCGTCAGAATCGGTTGAGGCAGATCCATCAAGCTGAACCTCATCAAGAACAATCTGATCACTTCCCGCCTCAGCCCGAGGAAGTCGATTGGGCGGGCGTGTAAGTGTATCAAGCTGAATCCGCAGGGCTACGTTAGTTGAAACATAAATATCGATTCTGGTTGTAATGTCGAAAAGCGCAAGTTCTGGCGGATATAACGGCAGGGAGGAACTCGTTCCGGGAAGCCCGTCAGGATTTGTTCCGTCTCCCGCATTAGCCGCCCCGTCTATAAGGATGATATCCGCCGAAATCCTGTCTCCATCAAATTCCAGGTTCGCTCCGGTATTCACCTCGTATCGATCTTTCTTGTAAAGGATGCCAGTAGAATCATTGTTCTGGACGTAGATAATGCCGATGTTGGGAGCGATTAGAGAAAAGGTGCTTTTCCCGAACATGATATTAAAATCTACAAGGGCATGCTCGTATTGCATTTTATGATTTAAGTGATAGTAAGGGTCCGGGATTCCCTCTGTAGTGGATTCAAAAACATAATTTCCTGTCACCACGCTTCCAACGTCAACTCGCGAAAAGGCCGGCAGTGAGGAAGCCGGTTCGTACACATCCGTCACGTGGCCGGTAAATTCGAAAGTTACTGGTTTTGAAAACGCGAGAGACGGCAGCAAGAAAAGACATAGTGCCAGGCATGGAAAAGTAATTTTGGGAAGATTGAAGGTCATGGCTACCTCCTTTTGGAAAATAAGTAGAACCGGGTTGTTGGCCTGGCCGTATCAGGGCTAAGCCTCTAATATAGTATGCTCTATTTTGGCTTCAATAGCGGGCGGTTTAAAAACAAAAAACGAACGATCAGCAATCACGTTGAACAGTTACAAATAAACAATCCGTTTAATCCCATCTGGCCCTGGGATAGTTTTGTAAAATAGTGCTGTCCTTTGTGAGCAGTACAGCATCCCTGCAAAGGGCCTGGGCCGTAATGATTCGATCAAAAGGGTCTCGTGTCCAAGTTTGTGATAGAGACTCGGAAATGATTTTCCCAAAAGGAAGGTCGCAGGTGTTTAACATTATAGTGCTGGCAAGGTTTTCAAAAATAACACCGGGCTCAACCAGCAAACGGCCAATTTCTTTCAGATACTGTAATTCCAGCAAAACTACCGGGGAAATAAGCAATTTATTTTCTTCAATATATTTAATGGATTTTACAGGGAAACGTCCTTTTTCACCGGCATAAAGCCATACGACAACATGGGTATCAAGATAAATCATCATGCCACTCCCCGGACCAGTCCATATGCACTATGGACTCCGGATCACCGGTCAGACACCTGTGACGTACCAGCTTTGCCATTTTACCCGGTTGCTTTTCAGGAACAATCTTTAACAATTTTCCTTTTCTAACCACTTCCAGGGGTTTTCCACTTTCAAGTACCTGGTCCAGAAGTTTATAAATATTCCCTCGCAAGGCAGAAGCTGAGATGGGCATGGCTGGTCTCCAATGGACAAATTTGTAATAATATTACACTAAAACAGTTATCGTACGCTTCATGTTATAATATGCGTACGTACATGTCAATCGTCAAGCTGGGGGGGGTACTGTAAAAGAAAAAATTGTTTTGTGAAAAGCGACTTTCCGTTATGGGAATCCATCCTGGAGGAGGGGGGCAGTTACGATAACAGCTTTCATAACCTACGAAATTCATTAAAGGAATGTTCAGCAACAACTCCCCATTTCTCCATGCCAGGCATTATTTGCCTGCCCTTTGATCAGTAT
>WFRY01000366.1 GCA_015486315.1 Desulfobulbaceae bacterium | reverse complement strand
GTCTTTTTCCATACTCTATCCCCTGGCTTTCCCAAGGGCCTTAGCTTCTTTCGACCTCTCAATCCCACCACTCCAACAGCACGCCTTACGGTAATGCCTGCTCTGCATTGCACAGAGCGGACGGATGGGGTTCCCACGTTCCACGAATTTACCTTAACGGACAACTTAGGCGGAACTTGGACGCCGGTAAGAAAGTGGGTTCCGTGCAGAGACGTTAGTAACCTGCAGCCTCTCCAACATGCGCAAACCCAGGGAAGCGCACCTTTGACCTGTTAATCCCTTTAGGCCAGTTGCTCGTTGACGACGCGTAAAGTCCTTTGCCTACTCTCGCCATATTGTCCCATCCTAGCCCTTAACCGGGAGGGATTCCCGGAGGGGTTTCTGGTCTCACGACTTTCACCCAATTCGGTACATTGTCGGGAGGGCTTCACACCCCGTCATCAGCGCAACGGCAGCATGCCTCCCTAGGATACCGGCAGGAACATGCCGGGTGATTGCGCACGATGTATCAGTGCGGGATCACATATAAAAACGCGACTTCGTGTCGCGAATAACGGCAGGTATCACTGGAAACAAGCAGAGTTATCGACCAGCGTGATTCGCAGTGAGTAACTAGTGCCTGTCCATAAATGGTCTTTCGGAGTCTCGCGGGCTCGCTTACCTCGCCCAATCTCTGCGTCATGCTCAAAAAATAATGCTCGGAATATCAATTATATGCCTGTGCTTATTTTTATCGCACTCCTTGACCTTGAACGAAAATCCTCATTTATGGACAGACACTAGTTACCATTTTAAGAGAAAAAAAGACCAATTTCTGGTAAAAAGCAAGATTTATAAATCTAAGACGTATTCATAAATTTGCAAGCCCAATCAGAACAAGGGCGGGAACTACCCCTTAAAAAATGCAATCAACTGTTGAAAACATTTAAAATGAGCATAGATCCACTCCATATTGTCCTGGTAGAACCGGAAATTCCACCCAACACCGGTTCCATTGCCCGCCTGTGTGGAGCAACCAACTCCATACTCGACCTGGTTCATCCCCTGGGGTTCAGCACCGATGACAAACATCTCAAACGAGCCGGCCTTGACTACTGGCCCTATGTAAACATTAAGCATTGGCAGAGCTTTGATGAATTTCTTGCAGCCCAGGATGAACGCAGACTGTTTCTTATGACAACCAAAGTGGACACCCCATATACCCGGGCCTCTTTCCACCCTGGTGACTGCCTGATCTTCGGACGGGAAACCAAAGGGCTGCCGGAAGAAATTCTTGCGCTGTATAAAGACCGCTGTTATACCATTCCGATGATGAATTCGCACATCCGCAGCCTCAACCTGGCCATGAGCGCAGGGATTGTTCTTTACGAGGCCCTGCGTCAACTGCAATGTGCCGCCACCTCTGCAACGTAAGCGCTCCTGAAACGCCTGCATTCCGAGGTGTTATCAAGTCAAGAGTGAATGTAACTGCTCAGGGGAACAGTTACATCCCGTTATTTAACGACTTTTTCATAACAGGCCTGAGTAGTTACGAGTGAAGGTAATGAAGCGCTTACTCTGAAACATCGTCAGTAATATAATTTGCATACTTTTCTGATTATTATTTCATTTCATGATTTCAACGCTGTGTGTTGAAAAGGAGAGAAACATGCCTGATAGAATTTATAACTTCAGTCCCGGTCCAGCCACCCTGCCCTACCCTGTTCTTGAAGAGGCGGCAAAAGATATCGTCAACTTTAATGACAAGGGAATTGGTCTGATAGAGCTCAGCCACCGCTCCAAAGAGTTCATGGCGGTTGCGGAAGAAAGCGAAGCCCTGATCCGTGAGCTGCTGGCTGTGCCTGATAATTACAAGGTACTGTTTCTGCAGGGAGGGGCCTCATCCCAATTTTTCATGATCCCGATGAACCTGCTGGGCAGCGGGAAAAAGGCTACCTATCTCAATACCGGTGTCTGGTCAAAAAAGGCCATCAAGGAGGCAGAACTGTTCGGCGACATTGAGGTTGCCTATTCCAGTCAGGAGGCCGCTTTTAACCGGGTCCCAAAAGATGACGAGTACAACGTGGATGCCGACTCCGAATATTTATACCTGGTTTCAAATAATACCATCTATGGTACCCAATTTCCCGACTTTCCGGACAAAGATGTGATGCTGGTCTGTGACATGTCCTCGGATATTTTTTCCAGACCCCTGGATATTAAAAAATTCGGGATTATTTTTGCCGGTGCCCAGAAGAACATGGGACCAGCCGGGGTAACCGTGGTTATTATTCGTGATGATCTGCTTGACAAAGCTGCAGACAACGTCCCCACCATGCTCCGCTATAAAACCCATGCCGACAAGGACTCGATGTTCAACACCCCGCCTACCTTTGCAATTTACTGCGTGGGACGGGTGATGAACTGGCTGAAGCAACAGGGGGGCGTGGCTGCAATCCAGAAGCGTAACCAGGAAAAGGCCGCCCTGGTCTATTCAGCCATTGATGATGGAGAGTTTTATCGTGGCCATGCGGAAAAAGAGTCCAGATCTTTGATGAATATATCCTTTAACCTGCCCACCCCCGAGCTTGAAGCGCAGTTTATTGCCGAAGCAGCTGCCATAGGTCTGGACGGCCTGAAGGGACATCGTTCCATCGGCGGCTGCCGAGCCTCAATCTATAATGCCTTTCCCAGGGAAGGCGTTGAAAAACTGGTCGCCTTTATGGTTGACTTTGCCGGCAGAAACGGTTGATAAATTTATTTTTTCTCAATTCAGCCACGGTTTAATCGCAGCCCATGCACTACGAAGGGAATGTTATCCGGCCTCCCAGCGAGGCCAACTCAATCATCCTGCAGGTGACCACGGGCTGTTCCCATAACCGGTGTACTTTTTGCGGTGCATATCAGGGACAGAAATTCCGGATTAAAGACGATACTGTTATTAACCAGGATATTGATTTTGCAGCACAATACTGCAGGAAGCAGAAAACGGTTTTTCTTGCCGACGGTGATGCCCTGGTAATACCTCAGCCGCGTCTGCTGCAGATCTTCAACGGAATTCATGAAAAACTGCCATGGGTTCGACGCATCAGTCTGTATGCAAACTGTCGGGATATTCTCAACCGTTCTCCGGACGAACTTGTTGACTTGAAAAAATCCGGCCTGGGCAGAATCTACATGGGCCTTGAAAGCGGCCATGACAAGACCCTGAAGGCAATACATAAAGGTGCGACTGCCGATGAGATGATATTGGCCGGTCAAAGGGTGAAAGCTGCCGGGATTTTTCTTTCCGCTACCTGCCTGCTTGGTATTGGCGGTATTCGATATTCCCTCAACCATGCAGCAGATACGGCAGCAGTTCTCAACCGGATGCAGCCGAGCCAGATAGCCATTCTCACCCTGATGCTGCCGGAAAACACTGAACTCGGCCGAGCCCGGGCTGCCGGTACTTTTCAGCTGCCTGATAAACTCGGTATGTTCCAGGAACTTCGAACCCTGATTGCCGGGCTGGATGGCATCAAGTGCCAGCTGCAGGCCAACCATGCTTCGAATTATTTTACTCTGAACGGCCGCCTGCCAAAAGACAAGAATGTATTTCTTGCAACCATTGATCAGGCGATTGCCGGTACCCTTGATCTGAAACCGGAAACATTACGGGGATTGTAGACCCGGGGCAAACAGCTTCTTAAATTCCTGGATCCCCGATAACAACACTCGGGGATGACGTGGCTTGCACAATTCCTGGGGATGACGCAGCTTACAACTCCGTTATATTATAACAAATCAGAGTGCTGCCTGCTACGGTCATTCCCGAGGTCCTTTATCGGGAGATAAGCGCAGACTTCGATCTATTATTTTTTCTTTTTATAACAGAATACTGTAACCTTGACTGAAAGTTGACTGAATTTCATACATAATCACATAAAGATATGACTGGTACTGAAGAGAAAACGGATCTGAAAAATCTGACCCAGGATGAGCTGGTCACCTTTGTTGAATCCCTGGGGCAGCCCGCCTTTCGTGGCCGACAGATCCTGGCCTGGATTTACAGACCCGGGATTACCGATTTTGAGCAGATGACCGACCTTGCCAAAGAGTTCCGGGCCATACTGCCTGCCCATGCATATATGAGCCGCTTCACCGATTATGTCACTGAAGTCTCAAGGGATGGTGCGGTGAAATTCGGTTTCAGGCTGGATGATGGTTTTGTGATTGAATCGGTTCTGATACCGGAAGAGGACCGCAAAACCCTCTGTGTTTCCTCCCAGGCCGGATGTGCCATGGGGTGTCGATTCTGCCTGACCGGCAGCATGGGATTTACCCGCAACCTGACCAGGGCAGAGATTGTCAACCAGATATGTGCGGTACGTGACTGGATGCTGGATCATGACGGCGGCGAGTTGACCAATATTGTTTTCATGGGCATGGGGGAACCACTGGCCAACCTTGCCAACCTGCTGGGGGCACTTTCTCTGCTCACCGAACAGCGGGGCCTGAATTTTTCGACTCGCAGGATCACGGTATCCACCTGTGGACTGGTTCCGCAGATGCTTGAACTTGGCAGAAAAACCAAGGTTAATCTGGCCGTCTCCCTCCACGCTGCTGATAATAAGAGCCGCAGTGCATTGATGCCGATAAATGATCGTTATCCGTTGGAGGAACTCCTTATGGCCTGTAGAAATTACCCGCAGAAAAAGAGACAGCGGGTAATGTTTGAATATACCCTGCTGGCGGGAATAAATGATTCTGCTGAGACAGCGCAGAGGCTTGCAGAACTGCTCCGTGACATTCCCTGCAAGGTCAATCTGCTCTCCATGAATGAGGCCGGTGATCAAAAATACACCAGCCCCCCCCATGACCGGGTTCTGCAATTTCAAAAAATATTGCGGGATGCCGGCTATACGGTGTTTATTCGCCAGAGCAGGGGCGCTGATATTTCAGCGGCCTGTGGTCAACTTGCCGGCCGGGAGAAGCAGACGTAAGAACGTACCTGCTCACAGGTACCGTAAGAACTAACGTTCTACCTCTATACCCCGTTCTTCCAGGGCACTTCTGTAGGCCCATTTACCAAGGGCAGCCCTGAATTTTTTTTCCAGTTTCAAGTCTTCAACAGCCTTCCAGGCACAGTTTATTATGGCGGCAGAAATCTCTTCTTTCGGAGAATTGGCTGCAAATTCAATTATTCCGTCATCCCTGAGCTCATAGTAGTTGTTAAAAGGATCAAGAACCGGATACGTATCCATCAGGTCAAGAAACTGCTGCTTCAGTTGGACAAGCGGGGGAACCTTGAGTTTTTTCTGGGTGACCTGGATAAAAAGTCCGAGAAATTCTTCCATGGCAGTGTCAAGATTGGAAAAATAGCGGGGCGTTTCCTCATCGTCAGGTACGTTCTGCTGGATGGATTCCGCCGCAGGGGTGGATTTAATCTCAAAATGGCCGATATCATATGTAGCTATATTGGTCTGCAGTAAGCCGAGAAGACGATTATAATCATCATCAGAAGGGCTGAGCCCGCCTTTTCCCCAGGAATAGGATCCACCTTTACGTTCACCCCGGTGAAAAAAGAGTATGGCGCCATCATCATGTCCCTGAAGGGTTATATCAATAAACCCTGAAAACTTTTTCTGGCGAAGACGAAAGACGATATCCGGGAGGGTGATATCTGTTGATTTAAGCTTTGCCTTAGCTCGTTTAAAGGAGGGCATCTGGCCCCAGAAAAAGATGGAGTTGGGATCAAGATAAAAAATTGTTACCTGAAAACTTTTTTTAGTCAGAGACTGTATGACAGGTTCCAGATTTACTGATACCTGGGCCCGCTCCCCATTGTTCTGGGTTATTGCGCGAACAATTTCCTGTTCATCAAAATATACCAGTAACTCCTGATCTGCTGCCTGGCAGTACAGACATCCTGAACCAATTTCTCCTTGAAGATGTTCAACAAATTTTTCAATTTGCAGGTAATAACTGTTTAATCCTGTTAAGTACGGTTTTTCTTTTGGGATGAGCATAATGAACCTGATTGTATAACTTGAAAGGCTGTATTTTGTATCCGGCATCCAGCGAAAGTAAAACTAAATTTCCGGCGAGCACAAAAAAATCTTTTGAATGAATGTAAGATAACAGCCTGAGGTATATTATTCAACAAGTCCACGCACCACATCATAATCCGAATCTGTGGCGGCCTTAAAGGATGTCAGTCGCATAGCCCGCATAACCGGAGATTTAGGCTTTAATTTCAATAATGCTTTTGAAATTGCATCTTTATTTTCCTGGGGCATATCTTTGCGTACGGAAAAAGCCCAGTTAGGCAGCCAGGCTGTCTCGGTAAGCATTTTAATCGATCCAGGCATAATAAATTCATCTGCCTTATGCAGCGCTGATGCACGGATAAATCCGGCATCCACATCACCAATGCTCACTGAAATAATGACGTTTTCCTGCCGGTTATCTGCAGCTTCGCTTAACTTGCAATCGCGCTCAACATTTATCCCATTCTGCTTGAGCGTCAACTTTTGCGATAAAAAACCACCTGCCGATTTCTTGCTGACTATCATAATTTTTTTTCCCTTCAGGTCAGCTATGTTTGTGATATCAGAATCAGGACGGGTTATAATAATTCCCCGGAATTTATCCCCACCCTTTCCCTTGACAGCAGTGGCAATAACCTCATGAGCATGGGAGACATTGATATAAACCAATGGATTCTCATAGCCGAGGCTGATAGTTCCCTGCAGCAGTTCGGTCTGATAACTGGCAAAATTATCTGTTAATACCGGCACAATTGTATAACCGGTTTCAAGACTTAAATAGGCTGCCAGGGGGGTTATCATGGCCGTCAGTTTTTCAGGGAAAAACCGGGGCAGCATAGATAACTTATAATCTTCAGCATGAACAACACCGCTGTTCACGCTCAGCATGGTCAGGATCAGGATCAGAAATAATTTTTTCATGGTAATCTAAGGATATGTAAATGGATGAATGGAATGTCAGTCAGTAATATTACCGGTCTCGTCCACAGGTTGATCAAGACCTGCTGCCTTACGCACAGGGGCATACTCACTGTCTTGAGCCGGTCTGAATCCCTTTATCTTCATCGTTTTCAGAAGAGTACTGTCATCTGCTATTTCTTTTATGGCTTTGACAATTTTTTCCCGGTCTTCACTCGGCATGCTACGACTGACAGACAAAGCCCAGTTCGGCAGCCAGGCAGTACTGGTCATAACCTGTACTGCTCCGGCCGGTAACATTTCATCAAGTTGACCAAGTGCGGATTCACGCATAAATCCGGCATCTACATCGCCGGTAAATACAGCAAAAGCAACATTTTCCTGCTTATTCTCGGGAGCTACTTCAAGAGTACAGTCCTTTTGAACATCTATGTTATTTTCCAGCAATGTTAATTTCTGAGAAAGATAACCACCGGCACTTGTATAGCCGACAATGGCAATTTTTTTATTCTTTAAATCCTGTAAACTGTGCAATGAACTGTCGGGTTTGGTGATGATTATACCGCGAAATTTATCCCCGTCCCTTCCTTTTATTGCCATGGCAATAACTTCATGCTCTTTTCCTGCCAGAACGTAAATATAAGGATTTTGAAAACCGATATCAATTGCGCCACTGGTGAGTTTCTTTAAATACTGATCAAAAGTTGATGTCACGGTCGGCTGAATGTCCAGACCGGTTTTTTCACTCAGGTATTCTGCCAATGCAGTAATTCTTTTATTAATTTCTCCCGTGGAATACCTTGGCAGCATGGAAAGCTGATATCCTGCGGCCAGGGTGATCGGAACAACTGTAAGCAGACATAGACATATCACTGTAAAAAAACGTGCTGTTAAACGTACCATAGAGTCCTTCCCCTTCTAAATCTTCCATCCGGCACGGCTGGACCGGATGGACCAGCCGTGCCGGAAAAGCGTAGACTTCGAATCATGAAAACAGCCTGAAGCAGGCTTTATTTTTTCAGCCTGTCCATGGCAGCCTTGATGGAAATTCGCATTCGGTCAAAGGCAACGGCAAGTTCCCGCATTTCCCGCGGTCCCTTTGAGGGGACATTCAGGTCCAGTTGGCCGAAACTGATCCGGTTGGCAACATCAGTCAAAACGCGTAATGGTTTGGCAATTAAAGTGGACAGGAGGATTATCATAATAATACCGACAAACAGAACACCACCAAGCACAGAGAGCGTCAACGGTGAAAACAGTGCATTTCGGATGGCATCATCGACCTCGGAGACATAGACTCCTACATGTATTTCACTTCCGGTATCAGGAATGAAAACCGCCTGGTCAACAATTTTTTGCCCGCCTACCACCATCCTGCGGCTTTTTTCATTTGTTCCCGGATAGAGCTTATTCTGCTCAACAACATTCTTTGGAAAGCCTTTTTTCTTAAACTGCTCGGCAAATTGTGCATCAAACTTGTTCAAATCGCCGAAAAATCCGGCAATAATGATCCCCTTTTTGTTGATAACCGTTGCGTAGGCAACACCTGGAATCTTGCTGATCCGCTGGGCCTCCTTGTTGACCTGCAGATAATGTCTAAGCACAATTGGTTTTTTGACAATGCCGCTGAACGCCCTGGTAATGGCCAGTGTTCTCAGTTCAATCTGGTTGTTGATGATCTGGGGAATAAATGCAAGATACAGGTAGGCAAAAGCACCACTGATGAGCAGGAAACCGATAACCATTGTCAGCATTATGTACATACTGACCGGCGTCCCCTTTCCAGCGGATCTCTTGCTGGCCAGGCTGCTTGCAACCGACTGTTCTTCGTCCAGTTCCGCCGAGACCTGGGCCATGATCTCCTCATCTGATACTGTTTCTTCAGTAGAGGACGGTTCTTCCACGGAGCTGTTTTCTTCAACAGGCTTCGGTTTTTCAACAACTATAATATGGCCGCATTCCTTGCAGGAGAACTGGGCTTTATCGCTTTTGATGCGCGTTTCATCAATATCATATTTTTTTGCACAATCTTCACAGATGACAAGCATTTTACAACCCCCTCTCCGCGTTGTCTGTGACGCTCTTGTACGCAGAGACAATAAAAATGTTTTTAATAAAATTTTATCAGTTGATCCTTCATATGTTATATGTTTTGCCGAAGGTCAGGTCAAATTTATTCTCAAATAAAAGTAACTGTTCAGCTGCAATCCATGGGTAATGCCACAATTGTACTCTTACCTGAACAGTTACAAATAAAATAGCTTGCCTGGTGCAGATTTCAGGTTTCAGAGACAATAGACGACTCAAGAATCGTCATCAGGTGTGATTTTTTTTGGATAAATCCCAAGGGGATAACAGGGACTGAACAAGAGAGTTCCGGAACCTCAATATCAGATAAAGATCTATGAAAGAATGCAACAGGAATCGAAAACAATAATCACCATCAATTCAAATTCAATCTGAATTGATGGTGATTATTAAGAATACCAACGATTGTTGGTATCAACAGACTACAGGGACATCACACGCTGATTTTTTTCAGTAGCCAAGCCATATTCCGACCAAGATTACGCATGGTGGCAACGCCCTCTTCGTCACCGGTAACGTCACCCTTATCACGACCTATACCGATGTTCCAATAGGAGGCACCCACCGTGATCATCTGGCCGATGGTGAAAAAATGATTGATGGAATCAAAGACGTGAATTGCACCCCCACGACGGCGAGCCACAACAGCAGCCCCTACCTTTCTCTGGTACATATCACCGTTTGCCCGTGATACCATACCGGTGCGGTCGATCAGGGCCTTGAGTTCCGTGCTCAAATCGGCAAAATAGGTGGGTGAGGCAAGGATAATACCATCGGCTGCGTCCATCTTCTCTATGCAGTCATTGATACAGTCGGTGTCAACGATACAGCGTCGGTTTTTCTTTTTAAAACACTGGTAGCAGGCAATACAGCCGTGGGGATGCAGCCCGGCAAGATTAACAAGCTCGGTTTCAATTCCCTCATTTTCCAGTTCTTCAAATACATAATTTACCAACTGCTCGGTATTGCCGCCCTTTCTGGCACTGCCGTTAAAAGCTACGACCTTCATCTATTATACCTCATCATCATCAGACATTATGGCCCTTGGCAGATCAGCAAGATTGATCCTGCGGGCCTCTTCTATTCCACGCTGCAATGCCAGGCTGTTCATCTCTTCTGTTCCCTTGGGAACCCTTGCCAGCAAGGCCCTTTCCAGGTTGCCTAAATCAACCTGGTCCGACAGCAGACCAATTGCTCCAAGGGCCACCATGTTGGCCACCAGCTCCCGGCCGATTTCTTCTTTTGCTATCCGGGTAAAGGGAATGGCAATAATACGGCTGGTTGGATGCTGCTCAACAAGCCCACCGTCGACCACAAGTATTCCGTTTGGTTTTAAATCGTAAAAATATGCATCACAGGCCGCCTGATTCATGGCCAGCAGCAGATCAAGTTCAAGGGCCTTGGGATAGTCTATGGGCTTGGAGCTGATCACTACCTCAGCCTTGGACTTGCCCCCGCGTGCTTCCGGTCCGTAGCTCTGGGTCTGGCAGACATATTTGCCGTCATAAACACCGACAGCCTCGGCAAAAACTACGGCAGCGGTTATCAATCCCTGGCCGCCGGAACCACTGAAGCGGATTTCATACCGCTCCTGTTTTTTCTGCTCAGCAATCATAGTTTCTCCTTCTGTTCCCTGGCCAGCTTACGGACTTTTTTATACTCTTCTGTTGAAATTGGTATTTCACGGTCGGCCAGCACCCCGATGGTGGTTTTCCCCTCAAGTTCTTCCGAGCTCATCTTTGCCGCACGGTTGACGGTAATTGATTGCTCTTTAAAATGCGTAAGCATGTCAACGGCACCGCCTAACTTATTACGCCTGCCGTATTGAACGTGACAGTTGGATATTACTTCAACCACGGCAAAGCCACGTTTACGCATAGCCTGCTCGATGAGCCTGTCGATAAGATCGGCATGATAGACTGTTGCCCTGGATACAAAGGATGCACCTGCAGTAACGGCCAGTTCTGCAATGGAAAAGGCGTGCTCAATATGGCCGTAAACGGACGTAGTGGTTTTGGACCCGAAAGGCGTGGTAGGGGAATACTGACCGCCGGTCATACCGTAGATGGAGTTGTTGATTATAATAGCCGTCAGGTTCAGATTTCGTCTGGCAGCATGAATAAAATGATTACCACCGATGGCGGTTGCATCCCCATCGCCCATTATCGCAACTACGTTAAGAGCAGGATTGGCCAGTTTGACCCCGGTGGCAAAAGTCAGGGCACGGCCATGGGTGGTATGGAGGGTATTAAAATCAAGATAGGTCGGCATTCGTCCGGAACAACCGATACCGGAGGCAAGAACTATTTCATCCTTGTCCATGTCCAGCCTGTAGATTGCCCGCAGAAGTGCCCCCATGACTATCCCGTTACCACAGCCGGGACACCAGACATGGGGGAATTTTTTATTATGACGAAGATATTCGTGGCGCAGGGCCTGGGCAGGAATAGGCATATAACGTACCTGGTTTTAAAGTTTAATCAAAGTGTCATAAATTTCCCGGGGAGTGATAAACTTGCCGTCAATTCTGTTGTGTTTGACAACATTACATATTCCCTGGTTGACCCGCTGGACCTCTCGACTGATCTGGCCGAGGTTCATCTCCGGTACCAGTACGGAGCGGCATTGCTGCAAGAGCGGTGTAACCGTCCTTCTTGGAAAGGGAAACAAGGTGATCAGCTGCAGAAGTCCCGCCTTTAAACCTGCCTCACGGGCATCTTCAACAGCACGCAGTGCGGAACGGGCAACGGCTCCATAGGCAATAACAAAGACTTCGGCATCATCAAGATAATACCCTTTGCTCATCTGGATATCCGGAAAACCACGGGTAATCTTTCTGGTCAACCGCTCATGAAAACTTTTTACTTCGTGGGGATTCTGGGTGGGAAATCCCATCTCATCATGAATAAGGCCCGTTACATGGTGGCGGTAACCGTCTCCGAAAGAGGCCATGGGAGGAACACCGCGGGCATCTCCTTCATAGGGCTTGTACCAGTCCGGCGGTACACTGGGCCGGATTCTGTCCACCACCTTGATTTCGGCAATATCGGGGAGTTCAACGCATTCGCGGGTATGGGCAACCACTTCATCGGAGAGCAGGATAACCGGCACGCGATATTTTTCTGCAATATTAAAGGCCTTGACGGTAATGGTAAAGGAGTCCATTACCGTTGATACCGAGAGGACGACAATGGGATGGTCGCCATGGGTTCCCCAGCGGGCCATCTGAACATCTCCCTGGGCCGGACTGGTGGGAAGGCCGGTGGACGGGCCGCCGCGCATGACATTAACGATGACGCATGGAACCTCTGCAACACAGGCAAAGCCGAGATTTTCCTGCATCAGGGAAAAGCCGGGTCCGGAAGTCGCGGTCATGGCCTTAACCCCGGCAAGTGAAGCACCGATAATGGCGCCAATACTTGCAATTTCATCCTCCATCTGGATAAAAGTGCCATCTACAGCCGGTAATTTGATTGAAAGCTGCTCTGCTATCTCCGAGGCCGGGGTAATGGGATACCCTGCAAAAAAACGGCAGCCCGCAGCAAGTGCTCCCTGAACAATGGCTTCATTACCCTGCAGCAGGAGACGCTTTTTATCCTGATCATACATCGTTGAGTCTCCTCTTTGGTTTCCGGTCCGATACGGTTATTGCAAAATCCGGGCAATGGATCTCACAGAAACGACAGCCGACACAGTTATCCGTGTCGATAATTTCGGGCTTTCCATTTTTGTCTGCCTTGATAATTTTCTGGGGGCAGAAAGCCATACAGATGCCGCAGGCTTTACACCAGTCATGATAAAAAGAGACATCAAAATGTTTCTTTTTTCTGCCGGTGGTCTTTTTAACGGATTTTGTTCCGACTGTTTTTTTTCTGTTGCTCTTTTCAGTCATACCTGTCCTCGAAAAACAGTAAATCACAGAATGTCGGATGGTTAGACAAAACTCTGCCAAGGCCATCCTGCCTCTCATCCTCGAATTACATTTTACCTCTTAAAAAAGCAACAAGAATTCTCAACTTTTATTTTTATACCTTGAGAATGGAAATACATTTTTCTTGTAAAGGTTGTGAGAGTTGTCTATAAAATAATATTAATATTCAGGATGAAATATGAACAAATGTTGTTCAACAATTACAGGAGGTAGTTTATGAAAAAAGGAATTTTTTTTGGGATTGCTTTAACGGCAGCCATGCTCATGGGCCTTGGTACAGCTCAGGCTAAAACTCAGTTTGTCACCATCGGTACCGGTGGTATTACCGGTGTCTATTATCCCACCGGTGGCGCCATTGCCAAGATGGTCAACAAGAAGAAAAAAGAGTATGGCATCCGCGCCACTGTCGAGTCCACCGGCGGTTCCGTGTTTAATATCAACGCGGTCATGAACGGTGACCTGGAATTTGGTATTGCCCAGTCTGATCGTCAGTACCAGGCAGTTAAAGGTATGGCCGAGTGGAAAGACAAAGGCCCGCAAAAGGATCTGCGTGCGGTCTTTTCCATTCACCCCGAGTCCGTCACCCTGGTTGCAGCTGTTGATGCAGGCATTAACAAAATCCAGGATTTGAAAGGTAAAAAAGTAAATATCGGTAACCCGGGTTCCGGTCAGCGGCAAAATGCAATTGACGCTCTGGAAGCCGTTGGAATTAACTTCGAAAAGGATCTGCAAGCAGAGTCAATCAAGGCTTCTGAGGCAGCAAGCCTCCTGCAGGATGGACGTATTGATGCCTTTTTCTATACCGTCGGTCATCCGTCGGGATCCATTAAAGAGGCAACTTCCGGAGCGCGCAAAGTTCGCCTTGCTTCTGTTGCCGGTCCCGGTATCGACGCACTGCTGGCAAAATATCCCTACTATGCCAAGGCCACCATCCCGGTAAGCATGTATCCCGGAGCACAGAACGACAAAGATGTTGATACCTTTGGTGTAAAGGCTACGCTGATTACGTCTGCCAAGGTACCTGATGAAATCGTCTATGCTATCACTAAAGAAGTTTTTGACAACTTTGATGAGTTCAAAAAACTGCATCCTGCATACTCAACACTGACCAAAAAGCAGATGCTTGAAGGTCTGTCGGCTCCTATCCATCCCGGTGCCATGAAATATTACAAGGAAGCAGGTTTAATGTAATAATTATAACTGTTCAGGAGCACCTCACGGAGTCTGCGCTTACCTCTTCGCTTATTTAAGCCTGTTCGAGTAGCACAAGTACGCTTCACAGTCTTAATTGAACAGGTAGATAAGCGAAGACTTCGAGCGTAGACTCCGAATCTAAGCTACTCCTGAACAGTTACAGGACGGTGGTTTTGCAAGTTTTCTGCACCACCTGTAGTTACAAATAAATTAACAGGCTCCTCTGTTGTCTCCTTCGGCAGTGTTTCCCATTGCCGAAGACTTTTTGTTTGCTGCTGAGTCTTCATGCCGGATACAGCAGCAAACAAAAGGGCATCGGCAATTTTTTGCTCTGAGATTCCCTGTTTTTCATACCCTGGCAAAGGAGTTATCGTAACTATTCAGGTATCAGCACAATGTTGGCATAACCTGTGGCCTGTAACTGTTCAGATGTGCTCCATATTGCGGCAAGCAGGCCAACGAACTATAGCCCGTCTATGTGAGGCGGCCTGATCGCCGCAAGATGGGGTGCAACTGAACAGTTACGAGTTATCTATTAAAACAGCTGCCGGTCCAGCAGTGCAGATTTACCGACAACGATCCGGTTCCGGCACGTAAAATATATGCAATATCTGAATTCAGCATTGTAACCATTTGATATTACCATCAATCAAGGATAAGAGGGGTCCATGAGTAAAATTGATGTCCAAATTGAAGATGACGGGATGGAAGCGGCCAGAAAAATGGCTGAAGAAGAGGAAGGTATAGGAAGGAAGCCGACAGGCTGGCAACAATATATTATTCCCACTATTGCTGTTTTATGGAGCCTTTACCAGCTGGCACTTCCCAAGTTTCTTGTTCTGGAAACGACATATATACGGGCAATTCACCTGGCTTTTGCCATGACGCTTGTCTTCTTAAACTACCCCCTCTTTAAAAAGCCGGTCTTTGGTATCAAATATTTTTCCCGCCGCCGGACAATTCCCCTGCTGGATATGGCGCTGGCGGCTCTGGCCTGTTTTTCATCCCTGTATCTCGTGATCTTTCTTGACGCTATCAATGCCCGCCAGGGATCACCGATTACCATGGACATCGTATTCGGTATCCTGCTTACCATAATGCTCATGGAGGCAGCCCGCCGAACCATTGGTCCGGCCCTGCCCATAATCAGCAGTTTTTTTATTGCCTACTGTTTTTTAGGCCCCTACATGCCCGACCTGATTGCCTTTAAAGGAACCTCTCTCAACCGTTTTGTCGGCCAGATGACCATGTCCACCGAGGGGATTTACGGTATACCGCTTGATGTATCTGCAACTATTGTTTTTCTCTTTGTCCTGTTCGGCGCCATGCTCGATAAAGCCGGGGCCGGGTACTATTTCATCCAGCTTGCCCTGAGTCTGCTTGGCCGCTTCAAAGGCGGACCGGCCAAGGCGGCAATCATGGGAAGCGGTTTGACCGGCATGATCTCCGGTTCCAGTATTGCAAATATTGTTACCACAGGAACCTTTACCATCCCGATGATGAAAAAAGTCGGCTATCCGCCGACAAAGGCTGCTGCTGTTGAAGTTGCGGCCTCAACCGACGGCCAGTTAGCACCCCCGATTATGGGTGCAGCCGCCTTTATCATTGCTGAGTATGTCAATGTTCCTTACCTCGAAGTGGTCAAGGCAGCAGCAATTCCGGCCTTTGCCTCCTATGCCGCTCTATTTTATATCTCCCATATTGAGGCCTCAAAACTCGGTATCAAAGGGCTGCCGAAAAGTCAGCTCCCTGTCTTTTTCAAAACGCTCCTCACCGGCTTACATTTTCTGGTGCCCCTGTTCATGCTGCTCTATGAGCTGATTGTTGTCCGTCACTCTCCGGAACTTGCAGCTTTTAATGCTATCATGGTGCTTGGTGTCATCATGCTCTTCCAGGAACCCCTGAAAGCCTACAGAAACAAGGAGCCTTTAGGTGCAGCCTTTAAAAAGTCTATTGTAATGATATTCTCCGCCCTTGCATCCGGAGCCCGCAATATGGTTGCCGTTGCCCTTGCCACTGCAGCAGCCGGCATTATTGTCGGTGTTGTCGCCCTTGGCCTGGGAAATCTTATCTCTGAAATTATTGATGTTCTGTCCATGGGCAACGTGTTCCTTATGCTGGTTATCACTGCGTTAGCCAGCCTGATTATCGGTATGGGACTGCCTACGACTGCAACGTATATCGTCATGGCGGCACTGACGGCACCAGCCATTGTAACTATCGGCGGCGCCCAGGGGTTTGTGGTACCGCTTATGGCTGCCCATCTGTTCTGCTTTTATTTCGGTATTCTTGCCGATGACACACCACCGGTTGGACTGGCGGCCTACGCAGCAGCTGCCATTGCCAAATCGCCTCCCATTGCCACCGGACTGCAGGGATTTATGTACGACATCAGGACTGCGATATTACCTTTTATGTTTATCTTTAATACCGAACTTATTTTAGATAACGTTTTTTCCTGGCCCCAGGGAATTTTGATCTTTGTTATGACCTGCATCGGTAATTTTGCCTTTGCCTCGGCGACCCAGGGCTGGTTTTATGCCAAAAATAAATTCTGGGAGATCCCCCTCTTTCTGGCGGTTACATTCATTCTCATGCAGCCCCAGCGAGTTGCCCAGTGGATAGGTGTCAGTCATGATCAACGTTACTGGACATACCTTATCGGTCTTGCCCTTTTCGGAATGATATTTTATTTCCAGAAACTAAGAGGTCCGGAAGCCAGAGTCCCGGTAAGTTCTAAATTTGTAAGCGCTCAATGAGACCCTGCTGCTTGCGTTAAAGTTCCCCCGATTATCGGGGGAACTTTCGGGGGGCTCGATCACGCACAGCAGGGCGTCCCTGCAACGCTTACCTTCCGAGCGGTTATCAAACCAAGAGTGTAGTTAATGAAACGCTTACCTAAATTTTATCAGGTGTAAGATAATGAAACAGATAGAAAAAATAATGGTCCCGCTGGCCTTTTCCCCGTACTCGAAGGGTATTGTGGATTATGCAGTTATGCTTGCCGGAAATTTAAAGGTAAAACAGCTGCTCTTTGTAAGTGTTGTTAATCAACGTGATGTTGATGCAGTGGAAACTATTACCTCGTTTGGGTACGAGGTTGATGGAAAGCACTATGTTAAGGAAATAGAAAAAACACGTATTGCCGCACTTGATGAATTGGTTAAAGATATTGATTTTCCCCGGGAACAGATGAAACTGATCATCAGTGTTGGTAAGCCGGCGGACAAACTGCTCAAACTCGCGGTCAGGGAGGAGGTGGATATGATCGTTATGGGAGTTAAGGCCAAGAGCGAAATTGTCCACGCCTTTACCGGATCTGTTGCTGAAAAACTTTTCAGACGTTCACCAATTACAATTGTTTCCTATCGTGAGGAAAAAATTGCCGCTAAACTGCGAAAACGTATTGTTGAAAAAAAACCTTTATTTCCCGGGAAAAGCTGAATAGCCCCTGTTCAGTTCAAGCAGTGTGGCGGCCAGGAGTTTACAGCGCTGCAGCAGGCTGTCTTTGAGCATATACTCTCTGCTGGAGTGATCAAACTCCCCAATGGGGCCTAAACCATCCACCACAGGTACATCCTGTCCGGCAATATTGGAGGCATCGGAAACTCCCTGGCGCACTTCCTCACTTACCCTGATTCCAAGGCGGTCCGCCTGTCCCCTGACAACGCTATACAGGTTTTGATTCAAGGCTGTCTGCTCCATAACCGGTCGCTGGTTGGTTATGGTCAGCTCCGAACGGGTACCTGGAATTTCAGGACCTGTTGTTAAACAGTGCCTGATACTCTCCTGCAGGAACATGCCGTCTGCAGGGGAACTGTAACGGGTGTCAATCAGGGCCCGGGCATGTTCGGCAACCGTGTTGGGACCGATTCCGCCTTCAATCCTGCCCACATTCACAACCAGGGCTTTCTCCGGGGCATTGAGTTTTTCAAGCAACGGGACCAGCCTGCAGAGTTCCAGGATGGCACTGGCCTTGTCTTTACCGGCAAAGGCCGCATGACCGGCCCGGCCATGGACATCGAGCCTGTATCCTGTTTTTCCACGGCGTCCGGTCACAACCTGCCCAGCAAGTCCACCGCATTCCGTAACCAATGCGCAGCAGGCCTTTCGCGCCAGCTCTTCAATGAAGGCAGTGGAGGTGGGCGACCCTGTTTCTTCGTCCGAGTTGAAGACGAGCACCAGGGGGATCTGCTCCAGCAGCCCCGCCTCTGCCAGGGCGGAAACGGCAAACATGGTGACCACCAGACCGCCCTTCATATCGATTACACCGGGGCCATAGATTTTATCAGTATCTTCCCGGAACCAGTTAAAGTCCGTATTTTCAGGAAACACGGTATCCATGTGACCGGTGATCAGGATATACTTCGTGTTTCGGTCTGCAGCAGGCGTTGTAAAGACCAGATGATCACCAGAC
>WFRY01000365.1 GCA_015486315.1 Desulfobulbaceae bacterium | reverse complement strand
CCGTCTACAATGCCGACACTGACGGCGGCAACAGGCAGAATCTCCGGCATTTCCGCTAACCTGCCGTCCTGCACCATTTTCTGCAACGCCATGCGCAGGGCCAGAGCAGCACCTGTAATGGATGCACAGCGGGTACCGCCGTCGGCATTGACCACATCACAGTCCACTCGCAGGGTATGTTCTCCAAGGGTCTTCAGGTCGACCATCATGCGCAGGGAACGACCGATCAGCCGCTGAATCTCATAGGTCCGTCCTGTCCTACCGCTTGCCGCCTCACGCCGGCCGCGGCTGTGGGTAGCACAGGGCAGCATGCCGTATTCCGCAGTGATCCATCCCTGGCCGGAATCTCTTAAAAACGGCGGCACCTTATCTTCCACTGAGACACCGCATAAAACATGGGTATCTCCCATGTGGATAAAGACCGAACCGTCGGCATGCAGCTGCGCTCCGTATTCAATGTTCACCCTGCGCAGCTCATCGGCTTTGCGGTTATCATTTCTCATATTTTTTCTCCATAGTCGGGTTATTGTTTCATTACCGCGACATAACTGCATGCACGGTTTTACGGCAACTCGACGGCATAGCTGTCAAGTTCGGGAACGTTTTTCACCACTTTCTGCTCCTGGAGAAATGCGGCAAAATGGTTGTAGCGATTCTTGTCCAGGGCTCCGGGCCGCAGGGCAAATCTGGACAGGGTATCACCCCAGGCCTTTTTATTGAGTTCGTCATTCAGGTCATTGCGTCCCTTGATAAAGAGCTGCCAGCTCTCATCCGGATGGTTGACCAGGTATTGCACCCCCTGCTCCAGTCCATCAACAAACTTACGCAGTTTTTTTTCGCCCAGAGCATTGCGGTTGGCCACAATAATCAGCTCATCATAGGAGGGAACTCCATACTCTTCCACAAAGAAAGCTCGTCCGGGATGTTTTTCAATTTCCATCTGGTTGAGTTCAAAATTTCTAAATGCGCCGATAACGGCGTCGGCCTTTTTACTGAGCAATGCAGGTGATAGAGAAAAATTAACATTTACCAGTTTAACGTCTGAAAGCTTTAACCCCGCTTTTTCCAGCATCACCTTTAATAATGCTGTTTCAAAACCACCAACCGAATAGCCGACGGTTTTTCCTTTCAGATCGGCAATAGTCTTGATATCGCTGTCTGCAAGCACCAACAGGGAGTTCAACGGGGTAGCCACCAGAGTGGCAATCCGAACCAGGGGCAGCCCCTGATCAACCTGAACCTGATGTTGATGCTGATAGGAGACGGCAAGATCAGCCTTGCCGGCCGCCACAAGTTTGGGCGGATCATTGGGATTTGCCGGGGCTATGATTTCAACATCCAGGCCCTGGGCGGCAAAATAGCCCATCTCCTGGGCAACAATAATCGGTGCATGGTCCGGATTGATGAACCAGTCCAGCAGCAGGGTTATCTTTTCCCCGGCAATGGCTGTCGAGGACAGAAGAAAAAAGGCGGCAAGCGTGAAAAAAAACCATTGGTTTTTACGTTGTTTCATGGCGGAACTCCTTTGTTGTTTCCCAGAAAATAAGTTTATTTAAAGAAAAATCTATGCAAAAATAAATGGTTAACGAGGCGAGAGAGAGCACGGTTAGAGCGGCAAACATAAGATCAATCTGCATTCGGGCATTTGCATGGAGCATATAATAGCCCAGACCGCTGCTTGAGCCGACCCATTCCCCTACCACTGCACCAATAGGCGCAACAGCTGCGGCCACCCGCACTCCGGCGGCAAAAGAGGGCAAGGCAGACGGAATGACGATATGACGAAGAACGGCAGCAGGGGTTGCGTCCATTATTCCGGCAAGCTCCAGCAGATCCGGTTCAATACGCTGCATACCGTAAAAAAACGATGAGGCTACCGGGAAAAAAATAATCAGTATTGTCATGGCAACTTTGGAGGCCAAACCATAACCAAGCCACAACACCAGTACCGGGGCCAGGGCAAATACCGGGACAGCCTGACTGACCACCAGCACCGGCAGCATCCAGTACTTCAGACGCGGCAGCATAATCATGGCCAGGGCACAGGAGGTACCGAGCAGGGTGCCCAGAATCAGGCCGAGAATGATCTCTATCAAGGTTGTCTGCAGATGGACCAGCAACGTCGGCGCATGGCCGACAAGAGCCTTAAGCACGGGAATCGGGCCCGGTAGGATATAACGGGGAGCACCTGAAACAAACACTATCAGCTGCCAGAGCAGGGTTAATCCCACTGCAATGATGACTAAACGAATTATCTTCACAATGCGACTTCAGTCATAAGCTGCTTCAGTAATTCCGGATAACGACTAACGATTTCCTGATCACCGGCATCACGGGGCGGCGTACCGGCAAGGCGGATGTCTGCTTCCAGTCGAACCGGATTTCCCTCCAGCACCAGAATACGGTTGGCCATACGCAGGGCCTCCATGGGATCATGGGTGACCAGGAGCACGGTTGCACCTTCTGTCAGCCGTGAAGAAAGATTCTGTAGTCTGATCCTGGTCAGGGCATCAAGTGCTGAAAAAGGTTCATCCATGAGCAGGACCTGCCGCTCCTCCATTAAAGTGCGCAACAGGGCAACCCGTTGCCGCATACCTCCGGACAGGGACGAAGGCAGTGCATGCACATACTCCGACAGTCCTGCTTCAACAAGTAATTCCCCGGCCTTGAGTCGTAACGGCTCTGTTACCTTGCCACGTAAATGAGCACCTAACAGTACATTATTTAACACCGTCATCCAGGGGAGCAGTAAATCATGCTGAGCCATCCAGGCGGTTTTTCGGCCCTGTTTTCCACCGACAAAACGAATTTTACCTGTAAAATGCAAGGCTGAATGACCGGATATCATCCTCAGCAGCGTTGATTTACCGCAGCCGCTGGGGCCGAGCAGACAGGTACAGCTTCCCCCGTCAATGGTTAACGACAGGTCCTGAAAAAGAATTCTATCCGCAAAAGAAAGTGATATATGCTCAAGAATGACAGCTGGTGCATCCATAATCAGTCATCAAAAAACTTATAAAAATGATGCACCGGCCCGTGTCCTTTGCCTGTTACGTAATCAGCACCTTTAATGATTGCCCCGGTTATATACTCCTTGGCCTGCCGGACCGCCTCTTCAACGCTCTTTCCGTGGGCTAAATATGCGGCAATAGCTGCAGAAAGCGTACAGCCCGTCCCGTGTGTGTTGTTGGTATTGATCCTGAAACCGTGCAGCAGCACACTTTTCTTGTCAGCCCCGAGATAGAGCAGGTCGTCACTCTCCTCTCCCTCCCGGTGCCCGCCTTTGATCAGGATATTACTGCAGCCAAGATCAGCAAGATCAACGGCAGCCTGTTCGAGCATTTCAATGGTTCTGATCTTTCGGCCAAGCAGTACTTCGGCCTCGGGCAGATTAGGTGTAATAATATCGGCCAGAGGAATAAGATATTTTTTCAATGCTTCAATGGCCTCATCCTGAAGCAGTTTATCACCGCTGGTTGCCACCATCACCGGATCAAGTACTATGTTTTTAAGCTCAAACCTGCGTAACTGATCGGCAACACATTGAATTAACTCAGGTGAAAACAACATGCCGATCTTAACGGCATCGGTCCCGATATCGCTCAGAACTGCTTCCATCTGCAGCCGGACAAAATCAACAGGCACCGGATGAATACCACTCACCCCCAGAGTATTCTGGGCAGTAAGCGCCGTTATGACACTCATGCCATAACAACCATTTGCGGAAATCGTCTTTAAATCGGCCTGAATACCTGCCCCGCCGCCACTGTCGGAACCGGCAATGGTCAACACACGCAGGTATTGTTTTACTGTCATGTCATCGGTCATGGAAAAAACCTTCTATAAAAAATAAAAATACAAACAGGAGTAAATCATTTTCTAAACAACAAAAGCAAATAGTTACCACGATATTTAGATAACTTCTCAAAAAGTAGTGACAAGTTGCTGTATGTTACTTTATGGATCGAAGTCTACGCTATCTCCGGCTAAGAACATGCCGGGATGACGGAATTGCAGGCAATTACGATCGTCATCCCCGAATGTTGTTATCGGGGATCCAGGAGGTTACCACCACTTTTGAAAAAATTACGCTGTTTGTAAT
>WFRY01000364.1 GCA_015486315.1 Desulfobulbaceae bacterium | reverse complement strand
TCCTCACCCCGCACACCGGATTTGAAGTCCGGGAGGCCCACCAGTGACCTATCCGCTTCCGCAGAACCTGCCCGATGGTATCATATTTTCACAGGGCCGCAACCCCCACGGTATGACATCCGTTTATCACGATACAAAATGATCATTGTCCAGTACTTTTCATGACCAGGCGTGTTGCACAGACGGGCGGAGCAACTTGAAAGTTTAGGCAACTAATTCTTATGAAAATATCAGGGATTGTCGATTAGCAAAGCAGGCACGCTTATAAACCCGCATAAAGCGGGCACTGGGTTCTGAACATATCGCGCCTGCTGCATCAGGAGGTTTATTTAATGGAAACACAACAGAACCAGCAACCGCTGGATCTAATTCAAAAATATCTGAATATTCTACTCAGACGAAAATGGATAGTAATTTTCAGCATCGTTCCTGTATTGGCTGCAGCACTGCTGTACTGTCTCATCACTCCAAAGGTATTTCAGACCAGTACCTCAATCATTGTTGTAGCTCAGCGGGTACCTGAAGCCTATGTCCGCACTACGGTCACTGGAGATACAAGTCACAGGATCAGGGCCATCATGCAGCAGATAACAAGCAGAACCAACCTGGAAAAGGTAATCCAGGAGTTCAATCTTTACGCAGAAGAGAGAGCCGCACTACCTATGGAAAAAGTCGTGGCCATGATGAGAGATAAAATAGACGTGGGAATACCTCGTTCACGTCAGATAAACTCCTTCACTCTGGCCTATGAAGGTAAAGACCCTGTGCTGATTGCCGAGGTATTAAACTATCTTGCTAACATGTTTATAGAGGAAAATCTCAAGCTTAGAGAAAAACAGGCCATGAATACGGCCAATTTCCTTAATGCAGAACTGGATAAAATTTATCAGAAGCTTACAGCAAGAGAAAATGCTCTCAAACAGTACAAGATGGAACATATGGGAGAGCTCCCGGAACAGCTTACCAGTAACAATGCCATGCTCGAACGTCTTCAGACAGAGTATGAAACGCTGCAGGAAAATCTTCGCCGGGCTGAAGATAGAAAATTGATGCTCAGTCGCCAGATGAGGTTAGGAATGGATGAGGCACAGACTGGAGCAGGAGAACCTTCGGGCCCCACGACTCTTTCCGCTCTGAAAAGCCGGCTCAAGAGCATGAGATCTCGCTACACAGATAAACACCCGGATATTGTGGAACTGAAACAGCGTATATCTGAAATGGAAAAGGCGCAGAGGCAGCAGATCGCGGAAAGTGATACCGGCAGTGCTGGCCGACAGCAGGAGACGCGGTCAATACTTGATTCAGAGGTGGCGTTTCAGTTGAAAAGCATTGAAAGTGAAATAAGGAACATGAAGCAGGATAGTACAAACATAAGAAAACAGATAGCAATGTATAAGGAGCGCATAGAAAACACTCCAAAAAGAGAGCAGGAACTTCTGGACCTTACCAGGGATTATAATAACCTGCGCCAGACATATGACAGTCTCATGGCACGAAAAATTCAGGCTGAAGAAGCCGCAGCCCTTGAACGCAGGCAGCAGGGGGAACAGTTCAGGGTCATAGATCCTGCCAGGGTTCCTGAAATACCCATAAAACCGGCTGTCAAAAAGATACTGCTCATGGCACTTGTAATGTCCCTGGCTCTCGGTGCAGGCGCGGCAATAGGCATAGAATTCCTGAAACAGAATTTTTATGATCCTGATGATGTGGAAAAGGCATTCGGAATACCTGTTATAGCTTTTGTGCCTCTGCTTCTTACTGATCAGGAAAAAATGAAATTGAAAATTAAAGAAGCCCTGTTAGGAATCACAGCCGCAATTTCATATGCGGGCATAGCTGTTCTGGTTTTCCTGCTGATAAAAAACGGGGCGGGCTCCATGGCTGGAATTTTGATAAAGCTTCATAAGGTAACCCTGTAATGGATAAAATCGCCAAGGCATTAAACAAGGCCCTTAAAGAAAGGGAAGAAAACACGCGCACGGATACCGGCCCTGACAGGGACAGCATAAAATCCGAACAGAAAAAATCCGCAGGGAGACCAGCTCTGACCGCTGTTGACGGGCATATGCGTGATAAAAAGGTTTCCCCACCTGTCAAAAGTGAGGAAGCCCGCAAGGCACCCGTAGATACTGGACTATCCCCGGAACTATCCATTGATCCCAAGCTGGTTGTTTACCATGAGCCAGAATCTCTAGCTGCTGAGCATTTCAAACTGTTGCGTTCCCGCATAATGCATCCGTCTGATGGGAAAGAAATCAGGACAATTATGGTTACATCGGCCATGGATAACGCTGGTAAAACAATGGTAGCGTGTAACCTTGCTCTTTCCATTGCTCAGAGCATAGATCCATATGCCCTGCTTATAGATGCCGATATCAGGAGATCTTCAGTACACAAAATGTTTGGTATCGAACCAGAGTCAGGACTTACTGATTATCTTTTGGACAGGGAGGCATTACGCAAATGTCTTGTCAAACCTGCGGTATCCAAGCTTACCTTGCTTCCTGCAGGAGGTAATGTAGATAATCCTTCAGAGATAATAACTTCTTCCAGGATGAGTAACCTGATAGATGAGGCCAAAACCCGATATGAAGATCGTTTTATTATCATCGATACTCCACCTGTAAATCTTGCCTCTGAAACCGTAGATCTCGCAAAGCTGGTTGATACTGTACTGTTCGTGGTGCGTTGTGGAGGCTCAAGCAAGCCACTAATGGAGCAGGCTATCAACAGGATAGGAAAAGAAAAAATAATGGGCATCGTTTTTAATGCCTATGAGCGCCCCAGTGGCAAATATGGTTATTACAAGCTGGCAAACCACTATTACAGTTAGGGAAGTTACATTGACCTAAATTGAGCGTTTCAAAATATGGGAAATCATTTTTATTAAGACATTAAAGGGAGTTACATCGATTATAACTTTCTCATTTTGAAACCCTTCGGGATTGCCGTCTTCACTGCATCTCATTTGCCATGGCCCCCCCATGTAGCTGACTATAAGGATAATTCTGCTTTCGAGGATATGCAGCACATTCGACAATGGCTCAATCCAGATAAAATTTTTATTTAAAAAATTTTAATATTATGGTCAAATAATAAAGGCATTGATATTTCAGGGGAGAACAAGTGTCATCATTTCTTTATTCGCCGGTTCGCAACTCAAGCATACAATGACTAAAGCCTGATGGAAAGCCACTGGATGTAGGGGAGAATGGTTAAACTTTTTGGCAAAAATTATCCTGTTAGAAAGCTGTTCCTTTTCGTTATTGAAGGCATTTTTCTACTTGTTTCTCTCGCGGCTGTTGATGTGATCAAAAACGGCGGCGATATGCATGTGCTTCAGGATACAGCCCTGTGGCCCAGGCTTCTTTTGATTGTTTCTGTCTGTCAGATATGTCTTTATTATAATGATCTTTACACGT
>WFRY01000363.1 GCA_015486315.1 Desulfobulbaceae bacterium | reverse complement strand
GTATATATTTTCATTATGCAGGAATTTGGACGTCTCTTGTATCGTGAACTTCAGATCAGCCTGCCGTATATTAACTATCTCCCCTCTACCTTTCAACGAGGCCAGGGAAAGTGGTGGGTCACGTCGCGTCAAAAGGATCAGCTGAAAATTTTGCGACAGGTGTTTGAGCAGATAGTTGAGGAACTCGTGAATTTCAGAAGTGTGTATAAAACCATAATCATCAAGTACAAGAATAAACGGTGTTTTAATCTCGGACAATTCGTTGATCAATTCCCCTGAAAGTACTTCAAAGGAATGAGAGATGGTTGTTTTAATAAGAGAAAAGGAATTTTCACATGCCGTAGGAAATAATTTCCTTATAGCTGCGATGAAATAAAGCAGGAAGGTCTTGAGATCATTAATTTCCTCATCAAGCGATAACCAGGAAGATAGTCTTTCGTTTTCTCCAAGCCAGCTGCTGACCAAAAGGCTCTTGCCATAACCTGCCGGCGCCGAGACCAGGGTCAGTAGACAGTTTGACCCCTTTTCAAGTTTTTTGAACAGCCTTGGACGGGGAACATGATCCGCCACAATTGAAGGCCGAAAAAGCTTTGTTTGAATGATATTGAAGTTTGTATTTTTGTCTGGCATTCCGTCGTTAACGTGCTAAGATAATTTATAATTATTTTTCTCTACTGTTTGAGAAAAAAACAAGTTGATGCAGTTGTTGTTTTAACTTGAGATATTAAATTAAATGACAATCACAACTCTGTGGGAAGTTTGAGAACTGAAGATGTATCTTAAACTTCTAATTGTCATAGACTATAATTCTTCATCAGATGGTGGGGATGAATTCCTGACATTAAGCACAGGCTTAACCTCTATGTTCTCCAGCATAAACGCAATGATAGGAGAGCACAAATGTTATCGTCAGAAGTTGACCCCGAAGAGGTAAATATTTCGAAGAGGAAGAAAAATCTGAGCTTGAAGCTGAGTATCTGGAGTTTCCACTACGTTTCGCTTACCCGGAGTCTCCACTTCGTTTCGCTTACCTGGTCCAGCTATGCTGGTTATGGAAAACAGTGTTGACAGAAGAATGTTTTCTGTTTACATATATGAACAAATGTTCAAACGGTAAAATAGATGAGTGTTCGGAAAATTGTTGTAAATGAAGACCAGTGTGAATGTCGGTGTATTCACCCTGATCGTATTGATTCAGCCCGTGACCATGCCCTTGCCGGGCGTGAAAATGAGCAGTTGGCTGCCTTGTTTAAAGTCCTGGGAGATCCGAATCGTCTGCGTATGCTCTGGGCTCTGGACCGGGAGGAGATGTGTGTCTGTGATCTGGCCCAGTTTATCGGAGTGAGTGAATCTGCGGTCAGCCATCAGCTGCGCCAGCTCAGGCAGTTGCAGCTGGTGACTAATCGCCGCCAGGGGCCTGTTCTCTATTACCGGCTCAGTGATGACCATGTCCGCGCCCTGATTCACCTGGCTCTGGAGCATATACGTGAGAAGTAATCCTTCTGGTAACTATTCAAGAGGGTGCGGAAAACGTGCAAAACCACCGTCCTGAACAGTTACTCCTTTTCAAGATTGTGCTTAACCTTTCCGGAGGTACTTATGATTTCTTTTTTTTACAGCATTCTGCTTGCCTCCTGGGACCTGCTGCAGCAGGCCTCGATATACATTCTCTTCGGGCTGCTGATCGGCGGCCTGCTCAAGGTTTTTCTATCGCCGGCATACGTGGCAAGCCACCTGGGATCCGGTCGTTTCAGTTCGGTTTTCAAGGCAGCACTCTTCGGTATCCCCATACCGCTCTGTTCCTGTGGCGTATTGCCGGCTGCAGCATCTTTGAAAAAACAGGGGGCAAATAACGGTGCCACGACGGCTTTTTTGATATCCACCCCGGAATCCGGCATTGATTCCATCTCTATTACCTGGGCTCTGCTTGATCCCCTCATGACCATTGCCCGACCGGTTTCCGCCTTTATTTCGGCATTTGTCGCAGGTATTGCAGAGAATTTTTTAAGTCCTCCAGATCAGGCAGATCAGGCCAAACCCGATTTGAGCTGTCCGATCGATAACTGTTGTGACGGGGTCGACTGTCCTCCCGAAGTGCATAAACAGCATCATAGTTTTTTTGAAAAATGTAAAGTCGGTCTCAGGTATGCGGCAACCGATCTATGGGCTGACCTTGCAGGCTGGTTTTTTGTCGGTATTCTGCTGGCAGGTGTTATCACTGTGCTGGTTCCTGATGATATGGTATCAAGATACCTGGGCGGCGGTTTTTCATCCATGCTCCTCATGCTGGCCTTTGGTATTCCCCTGTATATATGTGCCACCGCATCAACCCCGATTGCAGCGGCCTTTATCATGAAAGGGGTCAGTCCGGGTACGGCCCTGGTCTTCCTCCTGGTTGGTCCGGCCACCAATATCACCTCACTGTCCGTGTTGATCGGACTGCTCGGCAAGCGGGCCACGGCACTGTATCTGACCTCCATTGCCGTGGTCAGTGTCCTCTGCGGACTTGCGCTTGATGCAATTTATCTTGGCCTGGGGATTTCCGCTGTAGCTGCTGTCGGTCAGGCTGCCGAAGTCCTGCCGCACTGGTTGATGCTGGCAGCGACGCTGCTGCTTCTTGTTCTGTCGGTTCGTCCACTGTACTCGATCATCCTCGGTTGGTTTGGCAGGGATGGAGGCTGCGGCTGTTCTTCCGGATCATGCAGTACCGATCATCATCACGATCATACCCATGACCATAGCGCTGATACAGGCTGCGGCTGCGGGGGGTCCTGTGAGACTTCAGGTCCGGCTCCTCTCCAGTCCCTGACGGATCTGCATAAGGAGTAACAGCCATGGAATCTTTGCAGGACAATGCGCCGCTGATGATTCTTCCCATGGCAAAAGAGATACCTGCCGGAGCAGGTGAGTTCCGGCTGCCCTCAACTGACCAGTCATTTGTCCAGGGCAGTATTTCCACATCGGTTGGCCCGGTGCCCCGGGTTGGGGCCGAGCTCACTGCCGGAGACCTGTATGGTCATTTTCTGGTTCGCTGGAATATCGGCCGTGATCATTTTACGGTGGAGCCGGGGGTGTATGGTCTGGGCGATCCTGCCGGGGACAGCCCGGTTCTGGTCACGGCCAACTATAAGATGACCTTTGATCTGCTGCGGCGGGCCATGGTCGGTCGTAATGTCTGGATACTTGTGCTGGATACCAGAGGAATTAATGTCTGGTGTGCGGCCGGTAAGGGAACATTCGGCACCGAAGAGATGCTTGATCGAATCCAGGCCTCCCGTCTGGACGAGATAGTCAACCACCGGAAACTTATTGTGCCCCAGCTTGGCGCACCCGGACTCGCTGCCTTTTCCATTAAAAAACATGCGGGATTTACGATTGTTTACGGTCCGGTCATGATGGGAGATCTGGCTGAATTTCTCGATAACGGCCATCAGGCAACCCCGGCCATGCGCTTGAAAAAATTCCCGTTTAAAGAACGACTTGTTCTTGTTCCGGTTGAGCTTATGCAGGGGCTGCAGCAGGGACTGCCGCTGATAGCCTTTTTTATGGCGGCAGCCGGTTTGGCCGGTCCCGGTTCATTTGTTCAGGCCTCAATCAGCCAGGGACTGCCGCCGTCTTTTGCCGTTCTGGCCGGAATTATCGCAGGAACCATCATCACTCCGTTGCTGCTGCCGTGGATTCCGGGCCGGGCCTTCAGTGTAAAGGGTGCTGTTGCAGCACTGCTCATCTTTGTTTTCGGCTATACAGCTTTCGGCGCTTACAGTATGGATTATTCGTACCTTGCCCGGCTCTCGTGGTTGTTGACAGCACTTTCCATCGGGTCATGGTTTGGGATGGCCTTTACCGGGGCCTCAACATTTACCTCACTGAACGGGGTACGAAAAGAGATGCTGCGAGCTATGCCTGTCCAGTTTGCAGGTATAGTTGCAGGGATTATCATCTGGGGAATATCGGTCTGGTCTGCTTGATTGGTGAGGGGTATAAGATGTTTGAATTGCGTTATTTCGAAGATGTTGTCAGCCTGGAGTGCGACCGGGAAAAATGTATCGGCTGCGGGATGTGTACCGTTGTCTGTCCGCATGGCGTATTTGTTATGGAGCATAAAAAAGCGGTAATGAATGCCCGTAATCTATGCATGGAATGCGGTGCATGTATGCGGAACTGTCCTTCCGGCGCCATAACAGTGGAGGCGGGCGAGGGGTGTGTACGGGCAATCATCAACGAACTGTTAGGTATTGAAGGACCATGCTGTTGACGTTTGAGAATCATACATGGTGTGTTATGATGTAATAACCTGCAGCGACAAAATGATTGTATCCATGTCTGCACGGAAGTGACGGGGCATGGGATTTTTTGCAAAATTATCATAATTATAGACTTTGAAAGTTTTCAATACGGTATCACTTCTGCTGGTAGTTTTTTTTCTGGGATCGGTTTGTCATGCCGCCCCTGAATCACTTTCCCTTACTCTGCAGGAGCGAAACTGGCTGAACAGGCATCAGGCCCTTACCGTTGGAGTTGATTCTGCTGCGCCTCCCTTTGGATTCATGGACGGCAACGGCGATTATAAGGGAATGAGTGCTGATTACCTGGCCTATATCGGCACGCAGCTCGGAATCAGTT
>WFRY01000362.1 GCA_015486315.1 Desulfobulbaceae bacterium | reverse complement strand
GTTGAATAAAGACGTGTTTACGCAACAACATGAAAATCCTTCTGTGTGTTAAATAAACTGCTGAGTTCAACAGATTAACACTGGGTGCACATAAAATTATTACATAATTTCATATTGTTAGGTTATCTTTAAACTGCCTGTTGCTTTTAGCTCAACGAGAGCGAAGTGAATATCCCCTTGAAATAAATCTGGCCCCTTTTCATGCAGCTTGAACATCCGGACTGCGGATCGTTTTATTTCTCGGTTATCCTGGAAGACAAGGAGATCCGTTTTGAATTTCTGGTTCGCAGCTCGCATAACATGCACTGCTCCTGTATTGGCTGGGCAACACCCGCTCAGCGAAAATTTGTGATGGACTTTATCGACAATATGATTGAAGAGGAATTGATCTCCGTCTGAAATATGCGGGTTACCCCCTTGCTGGTAATCGTTCACCAGGATCGACAAATTCATGTGACTCTCCGGCCTGTAAGTGTTTACCCTTACTGCAATATGAAATGAACCGGGATCAATACCTGTGATTTTGCAGGCCGACCGTTTTCGGTACCGGGAACAAACCGCCAGCTTCGCACGGCAGTAAGAGCTGCGCTGTCCAGAAGACGAAAACCGCTGCTTCTGTACAGGGTCACCTGCTCTGCCCCCCCTGTTTCAGAAACCATTACCTGCAGCATAACTGCTCCCTGCTGCCCACGGCGACGGGCCAGGGATGGATAGACTGGTTTTGGATTACTCTGATACAGGGGTGTTGCCTTAATCAGGGCCGATGCACGACTGCCCCTGCTGCTGTCAGCCGGTTTCTGCAATGATGGAGAAGCGGGCGCAGGCGGGCTTTTCTGAATGGATCCTTGGGAAGATGGCTGTTCAGTGCGATGTTTTGCCACGCGTTTCTTTCTATGCTCCTGTCGTATGACCGGGAGCGGTGCAACAGCCGGCTGGATTGTCTGCTGCCGACTCGGGACGGGAACCGGTGTCGTCTTGACCGGAACAGCGGCAGCCAGGTGAATGGTTATGGAGGTTTTTCCGGACAATTCAGGCGCAATCCCTGGGACTGAAACGGGCAACAGCAGCAACAGGCCATGGCAAGCCAGGGCACAGAGCAGGGCAATCGCCAGCCTCCCCACGGTCGTTACTCCGAACTTGCCTGCAGGGAAATATCCCGGCAACCGCTCCTGTTCAACACATCCAGGACCTGATAAAGCTGCTGATAGTTGATCTTTTCCTCGGCAAAGACCTGTACCCGGAGTGGTTCCGGGTTTTCCTGCATCTTTTCCTGCAGCCGTTGCTCCAACTCTGCAGGGGTGAGCTGCTGCTCATTGATAAAAATATCAGGATCTGATGACGTATTGGTACGGACAAACAGCTTCAGCGCATTTTCACTGCTCATTTCCGCCTGACTGGATTCGGGAAGATCAAGCTGCAGACCGCGATGCACAGCCATGGAGAGCATGGCATAAATAAAAAAAACCAGCAGGAGAAAGACAATATCAATGAGCGGCAGCATCTCGATCCGGGCCGGTTGTGTTGTTCTCCGCCTGATCTTCATCCCCGCTCTCCCTGACTCATACCAGCCTTCTGAAAGACCACATCCAGGCTGGTTGTATATTTTTCCATGACATGAATGGCCCGGTTGATACGGCTGTTAAAATAATTAAACGGAATGACGGCAATGATGGCAATGGTCAGTCCGGTTGCCGTTGTAATCAATGCCTGGGCAATGCCTCCGGTCACCAGCTTAGGATCGGCAATACCCCCCACTCCCAGCATTTTAAAGGAGCTGATAATGCCAAGCACCGTACCCAGAATCCCCAGCAGGGGTGCTACGGTGATCATGGTATCGAGAACCGGCATATAACGATTCATCCTCTGCAGCATGACGTTGGCTTCAGCTTCCATGGCCCTGCCCATATCAAAATCACGGTGCAGGATACCGACCACAAGCAGCCGGATAATATAATCCCTGTTTCCGGCGGTCTTCTCCCGGATCATCTCCCAGTCGCCGGTCTCGGCCATGGACAGGACCTCATCCAGTAAGGCCCTGTTCCGGTTTCGCTCAAGAGAAATCCAGAACAGGAACCGTTCAATAATAACCGTGACCACAACGAGTGAGCAGAGTAGCAGCGGCCACATGACCGGTCCGCCGCTCTGAAGGATGTCATACATTTTCAATGAGTTACCTCCGCCTTGATCTCCGGATGAATAAATCCCGCCATGCGGGCAAGGGTCCGGCTGAAGGTCACCGGTGACGGACTGCAGACCAGGTCCGGATTGATCAGGTATACCCGGTTGTTGCGAACAGCAGTGATGCTCTCAAATGCCGACCACTTTTCTTTTTCCCGGACAGCCACGCCGGATTCCGTACCCATGACCGCAATAATGATCACGTCGGGATTTCCGGCAAGTATTTTTTCATAACCTGTTGTTCCCGTGTCCTGGTCGGCCAGGACATTGATCCCGCCGGCAAAGGTGATATAATCATGGGTAAAGGAGGAAGTGACCGATCCAAAGAGCGGCAGTGCTCCAACCTGAAGAAAAACCTTCTGCCGGGGCAGTGAGGCCACCTGCTCCTGGATATGCTGTACATCAAGCCTTGCCTGTGCCACAATCTGTTCCGCCCGCTTTTCAAGCCCCAGTAACCGCCCCAGCTGCAGAAACTGTTCACAGATTGCAGAAAATGAATCCGGCTGGGCAAAGCGAACCACCCGCAGGCCGATGTCCCGCAATTTCCGCAACTGTTGCGGCTGGGTCAGCCCGGTGGCCAGGACCAGGTCCGGTCGCAGGCTGATAATCTTTTCAATGGAGATCTGCATGACCGAACCGATCTTCTCTTTTTCCCTGGCCGCTGCCGGACGCACGCAATAAGTAGTATCGGCAATAAGCCTGTCTCCCGCCCCGAGGAGGTACACATTTTCGGTGTTAATCGGTCCGAGCGAAATAATCCGTTGCGGATACTCTGCTGCCCCGGCCCGGGTAACCGGGATCATGAGCAGCAGAATCAGTATGGTTGCCGGAAAAAATCTCATGCTTGCATCATAGAGAAGTTAGTATTCCCAGCGCAACCCTGCAAAAAAATAACGTCCCGGCATGGGGTATCCCTTGACATAGGCATACTCTTTATCAAAGAGGTTCTCGATATTACCGCGCAGAGTAAAGGCACCCAGGGTATCATCATTATAGAAACGCCACGATGCGCTCAGATCGGCAACAACAAAAGAATCCATCGTAACGATCGGGGTCGGATAAGTTTCCGACTCCCAGTCATTCACGTCCTGTTTCCCGGTATAGGCAAAATTGAGTCGACAGAATATGCCGTCTCCATTCCCGGTGACCAGCCCTGTGGCATATGTCGTGCCGCTGACATACAAAAGATTCGTGTCTGTCGTATTATCTTTATACTTGGACAACAGAGTCAGGTTCGCATAGGGACGTACCTCCCATGCCCAATCAAACCACTGACCGACATCATAACCAAGATCAGCCTCCAGACCAGAAATAGTGGCATCTCCGAGATTCTCCCAGCTTCGGGAACCGTCCGTTAAATCTGCTGATACGATTTTATCTTTAAAGT
>WFRY01000361.1 GCA_015486315.1 Desulfobulbaceae bacterium | reverse complement strand
GTAACTACTCAGGCCTGTTATGAAAAAGTCGTTAAATAACGGGATGTAACTGTTCAGGGGTGCACCAGATGTTCATAAGCAGCCCGATCAGCTATACACCAGGTATGCTGGGCGGGCTGATCATGGACAGATGGTGTGCCCCTGAGCAGTTACATAAATATTTGGTCCTGCCCGTATCAACTATCCTTCATGGAAAAAGAGATGTCTATTTCTGATAACGAAAATGACCTGATGCCGCTTGTTCAAAGTCTGCCGGCTTTTGAGCAGTTTCTCCTCCAGTTTGTCTCCATCATTTATGAGCCGGTATCAATAAATTTTCTCTATAACTGCCTTGGCAGAATAGACTCCCTGCCCGATGGCCATCGTCCCGGCAGTGACGAACTGCAGGCGATTATCAAGAGACTTCATGAGCTTGAGCTTCTTAATTCACTCAATCAATGTCCATCCCTGCTTGCCGAACAGCTGACCAGACAGGCTGTTGCAGAGGGACGATTTTCTCTCTTCAGCGCGCTGGTTGAAAAAGAGGCCTCGGTTTCCTATATCTATGGTAAATGGTCTACCCGCTGCTGGCGGGCCCTGCGTCAGTTCCGTATCGGCATTTATGCCCATGATTTTGACAAGATCGATGAAGCCGCATTGTTTTTAGAAGAGCAGTGTCGGGAACAGACAGGGCCGGAACCGCCATCCGTTCGTATTGTCGCCCGGACATTTAACCCGGAATGGTTCGGCAGTCTGCCCGGCTCGTTGCAGTTCTTTCTCCTGGATAGAATTATTCGCTATTCCATGGAGCAGACTGTCCATTTTCCTGCCGTACTTGCTTATCTTCAAGATGAAGAGGGAATGAGGTTGTCTGAGGATGAGCGAATTCCCTTTCAGAGAATGCTGGCCGGCTATTACCTGCTGCAGGGAAACTGCGGCAAACTTGAGGACCTGCTGCAAGAGCATGCTGATTCTTTCCAGGGGTCTGGTTTTGCCGGCAGTGTTGCTTTTCTGCATGGCCGGACGGAAGATGCTCTGGCCCTTTTTGAACAGGACCTGGAACAGCTTGGTAAATATGCAGGCCCGGAGGGGAGTTTTTTCTTCGGTATCACCGGATTGTTCTGTATCCTGGCCCTGTTGATCCGAAATTCCGAACCTGACCGTGACCTGATTCGTGCTTCCGTTGCCCTGGTGCTTGCCCGCTGTCAGGGCTGTCCTGAGGAGATCCCCTTTCGTTTTCTTGATGCCTATACCCGTTCGGTAGACGGCACCATGCCGGATATGCTGACGCTTACAGAGCGCTTTGAGGCTGAAGAACGGGGCATGACCACCCTGATTGCAGTACTTTCGCTGTACTGGATGGGAGTCGAGATCCCGCAAGAGTTTCAGGATGCGTTGCTGTCGCTCTATAAGCAGGCGGAAGAGAATGGATTTTCCTGGCTCGCCATGGAGTCTGCTGAACTGCTTGCAACCCTTGATCCCGGTCGTTCAGATATTGCCGAGGCCGCTGATGCGCTTCGCAGCAGGCTTAACTGCCGGACGATCGTTCATATTATTTCTCCGGAAGAGTCCTGGAAGCGAAGTCTTCAGGAGCTGATTACGGTTACCAGCCGTTCAAGAGGACCTGAGCGGACAGTCAGGCTGGCCTGGATGGTGGACAGCAAGGGCAATTCTCTGAGCCTGGTGCCCAAAGAACAGAAGCGGACTGCATCCGGTCAGTGGAGTAAGGGCAGGGCCATTGCCTTTAACAGGCTTATGGGGCAGCGGGAATTTGATTTTCTTACTGTCCAGGATTCACAGATATGTGCGGCCCTGCATCAGGTGGGAGATCCCAATTCCCGTAATGGCGGCTGTGAGTTTGATATGGATGAGGCGTTGCCTGCCCTTGTAGGCCATCCTCTGGTGTTTCTGGAAAAGGCCGGGCATGTGCCGGTGGAGATTGTGGCCGGTGAGCCGGAGTTGATGGTCGAGGAACAGGAGGGCTTTCTTTTTATCCATTTTGCCCAGGATATCGGAGTAGGCAAGGTGGCGCTCTGGCAGGAAACCCCCACTCGTTTCCGGGTCATGGAGATTAATGATGAGCATCGGAGAGTAGCGGAAATTACCGGTCGTGAGGGGTTGCGGGTTCCCCTGGCGGCAAGTCGGCAGGTCCTGGATGCAATCGGCAATATTGCCTCATTTATGACGGTCCATTCTTCCATTGACGTGGGAATGGCTGACCAGGATGTAACCGTTGTTGCGTCTGATTCAACTATTCATATTCATATCATTCCCTATGGCAGCGGTTTTCGCCTGGAAATGTTTGTCCAGCCCTTTTCCCGTCGTGGTCCTTATCTGAAGCCCGGAGTCGGTGTGGCCAACCTCATGGCCGAAGTGGATGGCCGACGGCTGCAGACCAGGCGCAACCTCCTGCTTGAGGAGGAAAAAGCCCGTGAAATTGAGGAGAGCTGCCCGATTCTCGATCTGGCCATAGATATGGAGCAGGAAAACGAGCGTGAATGGCATCTGCTGGACCCGGAAGAATGTCTGCAGGCCCTGCTGGAACTGGAAGAGATACGCGAGCGGGTGGTGCTCGAATGGCCGGAAGGCGAGAAACTTGCGGTGCGCAGACAGGCCGGGGTCAACCAGCTGAACCTCAATATCCGTACCAGTCAACAGGACTGGTTTGCCCTGTCGGGCCGTCTGCAGATAGATCAGGATGAGGTCATTGATTTAAAAACACTGCTGGAAAAGGTGCGTGAATCCCACAGTCGTTTTATTCCCCTTGGTGAAGGTCAGTTTATAGCCCTTACCCAGGAATTTCGTAACCGGCTTGAAGAGCTGATTCAGTTCGGTGATACAACCGGAGAAGACGAAATTCATGTCCATCCCCTGGCAGCACTCGCCCTTGACGAGTTAACCCGTCAGGCAAATACAAGCACGGATGAAGGCTGGAACCGACAGCTGAGAAATATCGAGCTTGCCCAGGATATGGTACCGGACGTGCCCTCTACCCTGCAGGCGGAACTGCGTGACTATCAGGCCGAGGGATTTGTCTGGATGGCCCGCCTTGCCCATCTTGGTGTGGGGGGCTGTCTGGCAGATGATATGGGACTGGGAAAAACGTTACAGGCACTGGCCGTGATACTTGACCGGGCCCAGGACGGGCCTACACTGGTTATTGCCCCAACATCGGTATGCATGAACTGGGAGTCGGAGGTTGCCCGTTTCGCTCCGACCTTGAAACTGCATACCCTGAGCGGGACCGATCGGGAGGCAACGATCAAGGCCATGGGCAAGCGGGACATGCTTGTCACCAGCTATACCCTGCTTCAGCAGGAGGTTGAACTGTTAGAGGCCCTGAGGTGGCAGACCATTGTTCTGGATGAGGCTCAGTCCATAAAAAATGCCGCCACTAAACGTTCCAAGGCGGCCATGCGCCTGAATGCAAAATTCCGCCTTATTACCACCGGCACGCCCATTGAAAATCATCTTGGTGAGCTATGGAATTTATTTAACTTTATCAATCCCGGTCTACTCGGTACCTACAAACAGTTCAATGCCCGTTTCGGCATTCCCATTGAGAAGCACCATGACCGGGCGGCTCGCCTGCAGCTGAAGAAACTGATCAGACCCTTTATGCTGCGCCGCATCAAGTCCCAGGTGCTGGAAGAGTTACCACCCCGGACCGAGATTACGCTGCGGGTGGAGATGAAGGCGCAGGAGATGGAGTTTTACGAGGCCATCCGGCAGCAGGCCATAGAAAATATTGAAGGCAGTGCCCAGAAAACAGGGCGCCATCTGCAGATTCTGGCCGAGATCATGCGCCTGCGCCGGGCCTGCTGCAATCCCAGGCTTATTGACGAGAACACAAAGATATCATCGACCAAACTGCGGGTCTTTGCCGAGGTAGTGGAAGAGTTGCTGGGATCCCGTCATAAGGCCCTGGTCTTCAGCCAGTTTACCGGTCACCTGGCCCTGATACGTGAATACCTGGATAATGAGGGCATCGTCTATAAATACCTGGACGGTACGACCCCGGCCAAAGAACGGCAGCGTCAGGTGGAATCCTTTCAGGCCGGCGAAGGAGACCTGTTTCTCATCAGCCTGAAGGCGGGCGGTCTCGGTCTGAACCTGACTGCAGCTGATTATGTCATCCACATGGATCCCTGGTGGAATCCGGCTGTGGAGGATCAGGCTGCTGACCGTGCCCATCGTATCGGCCAGAAGCGACCGGTAACCGTGTATCGTCTGGTCACCGCCAACACCATTGAAGAAAAAATTGTTCGTCTGCATCAGGAAAAACGGGATCTGGCCAACTCCCTGCTCGAGGGATCGGATGTCAGTGCCCGTATCAGCGCTGCAGAGCTGCTTGAACTGATTCGCAGCAGTTAGTTGATCAATGGGGCGCGAACTGTTGCAAATCTTTTGTGGGTTGCCTGGCTTTGCGGGCCTTATTTTTTACGGCAGAGAAAAGTCAGCCGACCGTAGAAGCCTCCCGGTTAATAAATTTCCAGGAATGAATATCACGCTGGAGCAGGTGCCGGGAGTAGCGGTAGAGGACTTGCAGGGTTTCCCGTGCTGACTGGCGGGGCATCTGTAACCGTTCAAGATGACGTAAATCCAGCTGCTGTGCTGTCTGGAGGAATTTAACGGTTTGGATGGAAAGCCTGAAGCCTGAGTGGTGCAGGTGACTGTTACAGCGGTTGCAGACCAGGGAGCCATTTGCCGGTTGCAGGGCAAAGGAACGGCCGGCGTCAACTCTTCTGCCGCAGGATGTGCAATGGTCCAGTGCGGGCTGGTATCCACTGGCTCCAAGCAGGCGGAGATGGAACAGAGCCGTGACCTGCAGGAGAGGGATACCCCGGTTAACCGCATCGAGCTGCCAGAGGAGCAGTGCAAAAATCTCCGCATCAGGATCGTGTTCGCTGGTAAAGCACATGATCAGTTCGCAGGCCAGTGTGGCTGCTACATATCGTCTGTGCATGTTCCGAAGGGAGAGAAACGGATTTTCCAGTGCGGCTTCACTGAGAAAGAGCAGACCGCCGTTCCGGGAAGGACGGTAGGTGATGGTAAGGAGGGTGAATTCTTCCAGTTTGTTGACAAAACGTTTCCTGGAGCGTTTTGCCCCTTTGGCAATGGCGGTAACCCGACCGATATCGGGACTGTAAAAGGTAACGATCTTGTCGGATTCACCGTGAGCTGTGACCTTGAGGACAAGTCCGCGGGTACGGCAGGTCGGCATGTTCAGTGGTCGGGGCGGGTGTCTGAAGGGGTGACAGTAGTGTCCCTGCCGGGGGTGGCAGCTGAGGACAGGCCGGATATTCTGGCGGTCACCGCTGCATCAGCCTCGTTTTCATACCTGGGCATCATCATCCCTTTGATCTGACTCGTTGTCTGTGCTCCCGAATTGAGAAAATAGGCAAACGGGTTCCAGCTGGTGTAGAGGCAGAATGTCGTTAAGGAGACCACGATGAACAGCAGCAGGATGGCTGCAACCGTTGCCGAAGAGATATGGGCAGGTTCGGCAAGTTTTTTCGGGGCAAGGGATCCGGCCCGTCTTCCTAACCGTTTTTTCCTGGTTTTAGGGCGTTTACTATCACGTTCCCGGATATAAAGGCGTGCTGTCTCCGCCCCGTCGAGACCAAGAAAATCGCCGTAGATTTTTACCAGACCACGGACAAAGATATCTGCAGGCAGCTGGTCATACCTTTCGTCTTCAATTGCAGTCAGATTTGAGAGAGAAATATGTGTTTGTCCGGAAACCTGCTGGAAACTCAATCCCTTTTGTTCGCGTAACAGCTGCAGACGGATAGCGATGGTGACGTCTGCCGGGTCATGTCCCGTCGCCTTCATGTTCTGTTTATCAGGTGTGCTCATGAACTGCGTGCTGTTGTCTATAGGGTACCAGCTTGCCGGTTGCTGTTCTTACAGGATTTTGATATAGGCCTGGTGGCGAATCTCATCAAGCCAGGAATCATATCGTTTTTCCATCTCCTGCTGGTACAGGGTGGCCCGGATTTCTTCCTTCACCGTATCATAAGGAACCTTGGTAATTATCTCGCCTTCCTGGCTGGACAGAAGTTTGAAAATCATATAGCCATTGGGGCTTTCCACAAGAGTACTGATCTCGCCCGGTTTCAGTGAAGTAACTGCATCCCGCATGTAACCGGCCATTTCATCTTTCTGGAAGGCACCGATATCCCCGCCGTCAACGGCAGAGGGGAGATCCGAATACTGGCGAGCCAGTTGTTTAAAGTCCTGCCCGCCCTTGGCCAGGCTGAGAATTCGTTCTGCTTTTTCTTTTGCTGTTTTTTTAGCCTCAGTAGGGTTTGTCGGCATTCCGTCACTGTTCAGGGTGACGCCGATCTGTAATATATAGTAGCCGCCTGTGCCGACCTGCTCGGTATAGTGCTGGTCGTAGTAGTCTATTATTCTTTCTTCCGGAATAATAACCTTGGAGCGCACTTCATAGTTGATCAGTTTGGAACCAAGAATCTGGTCCCGGAGATTTTCACGGTACTGCTCCTCTTTCATGCCCAGGCGTGCCAGTTCGGCTTTAAACTGTTCCCTGGATGTGTTATTACGAGCCAGGATTTGAGTCAGAGCCCGGTCCACATCTTCATCACTGACTGTGATGTTCATCAGTTTGGCCTGCTGGACCAGCAGCCTTTTTTCTATCAGCTTATCAATGACGGTTGCTCTGGCCTCCTTCAGGGCTTCAGCAAGTTGTTCCGGCGGGGCCTCTTCGGCAATTCGTTGGAAAATTGGTTTGCCTGCCTCATTGACCTCGGAAAGGGTGATAACGTCTTCATTGACAACGGCTACGCAGGAATCGATAATATTGGCCCGGGCCGGTGAAATATGGGTAATCAGCAGCAAGCCGAGAGAAAATAAAAAAATACGTATCTTCATGATGTTTTGATGTTGTCTTTGTTGCAGGATGTGTGTCCGACTGCCTGCGTGCAGGCAGGAAGTCGACTGATACATGATAACACTATATGCATTACTCAACGGAAAATCAGAAATAAACACTACATTATCCTGATTTATTTACTCTGAACAGGGTAAAGACGCAAATGTTTTCAAACCGTTTGTCCGGCAGGTGAACTAAACCTTTGACCTGCTTATTTGTTGACAGATTCTTGTCCATAAGTATAAAACTGTCGTTGTCTGGAAAAAATATTATGAGCAAATTCTTCACATGGAAGAAAAGAGGAGATAAAATGAATATCTTTGTAAAAAAGATTCTGCCGATGCTGCTTGGAGTTCTGCTGCTCGGAGGTACCCTTGCCGGTGCAGCAGTACCCATGCCTGAATTTTCACTGTCTTCGGCAGTTGACGGCAAAACGGTACATAGTGACAGCTTTAAGGGGAAGGTACTGCTGGTTACGTTTTTTGCTACATGGTGTCCGCCATGCAGGCAGGAGATTCCGACCTTGATACAACTTCATAAAGACCTCGGGCCAAAGGGGTTTTCCGTGCTTGGACTTTCTGTTGATGAGGGCGGTGGCGGGATTGTCGCTAAACTGATTGAGCAGGAGAAGATTAACTATCCGGTTCTGATGTCGGACAGTTCGACGCCTAATAAGTTTGGCGGTGTAGCCGGCATTCCTACCTCTTTCCTGGTTAATCGGAAAGGAAACGTGGTAAAAAGATATCCGGGATTTGTTCCGCATAAGCTTCTGCAACGTGATATTGAAGCACTTTTACAATAGTTTCCGATTCATAAAAAGAGGTGTTTTTTTTTCGTGTTGACAAGGGGTAGTGAACCTCTTATAATTTTCTCTGATTCGTTAAGTGATTAAGGTGAGTAGTTTCAAAACGATTTAAAAGGAGAACGCTATGAAAAAGATCGTAATTGCAGCAATGGTAGTGGCTTTCACTCTGAGTACAGGCGCAGCTTTTGCTAAAACTGAGAAGTGTACTGTAGATGGTGTTGAAGGCAGCACAGTTACCATGACCTGCAAAGATACTAAAATGAAAGCCGGTGACAAAGTAAGCGTTAAAGCCGCTAAGAAAAAAGCTATTGAGGGTTGCTAAGACCATCTGTTAGTTTTTAATGGTTGGAAAAGCCGGTGACGTGTAAACGTCACCGGCTTTTTCGTTTAGATTATTTGCCGTAACTGCTCAGGAGCACACCATCCGGAGTCTACGCTTACCTGTCCATGATCAGCCCGCCCAGCATACCTGGTGTATAGCTGATCGGGCTGCTTATGAACATCTGGTGCACCCCTGAACAGTTACTCCAGTTATTTAACGACTTTTTCATAATAGGCCTGAGTAGTTACTATTTGCCTTTGCTGAAACATCGGAGTCGGCAGCGCTGCGTCGGTCGACACAACCAACATATACAAGAGTAAGATATGGACCCGCAGACCCTTCCCGCCGAGGCGCAGGAACTGTACCAAAATATTAAAAAGCAGTACAGTGTCGGCTTCGAATCGTTGAAGCTTGCTCAAGACCTTCACCTGCACCTGTTGAAGATAACCGATCTTGAACAGGTACTTGCAGGAAAGGATCCCCTCAAAAATCCCTCGGAGTTTCCCTTCTGGATCAGACTTTGGGAGGCTGCTATCGTGCTTTCCCGGTTTATGGTGAACCTGTCACCGGCACCGGGTACTACCGTCCTTGAGCTTGGTGCCGGCCTCGGTGCCCCCGGACTTGCTGCCGCTGCTCTGGGCTGTTCAGTGACGCTGAGCGATTATGAGGAGATGATTCTTGATTTTGAGCGGGTCAGCGCGGCTGCTTCGGGCCTGGATACGGTACGTTTTGAAATGCTTGACTGGCTTGATCCTCCGGAAATGGAGCGATATGATATTATTCTCGGAGCGGAAATTTTATTTAGAGACGAGTTTTTTGAGCCGTTGCTGGGTATTCTGCGCCACGCCTTGAAGCCGGACGGGGTCATCTATATGGCCCATGATCTCAAGCGAAAATCCATGCAGCCGTTTCTGAAGAAAGCTGAAAAAGAATATGCTGTTTCCGCTTCAAAGCGGGTGCTGAAAAGCCTTGATGAGAACAAGGAAATTCTCCTTACTCGTCTGACCCCGCGGTGAGAGGGCGGCATAACTGAACGACTGCTCTCTGAACCGCTCATCAAACTTAGATATATGTATCCGGTTTGCCTTGATATCTCCGATAAACTCTGTGTTGTTGTGGGGGGAGGTCGTGTTGCGGAACGTAAAGTTCTCGGCCTGCTGGCAGCGGGAGCACAGGTCCGGGTCGTCAGTCCTGAACTGACTGATCTCCTTGCCGAAATGGTGGAGAACAGCAGTATTGAGTGGTTGGCGCGGGGCTATCAACAGGGTGACGTTGTCGGGGCGGTGCTGGTGTTTGCCGCTACAGACCGCAGAGAGGTGCAGGAGGCTGTCGTCCTGGAGGCAAACCGGGAGGGGCGGCCTGTGAACGTGATAGATGAACCTGAAAACTGCACGTTTCAGGTGCCTGCGGTTGTCCGG
>WFRY01000360.1 GCA_015486315.1 Desulfobulbaceae bacterium | reverse complement strand
GCAATCTTCAGTTATTTCATGCGGTTTTTGCTGGAGCAGGCTTGCAGCTGGTCCTCTTGTGTATCACAAAGATGTCGTTTGCACTGCCGTTCAACGGATCCGACAGACTTGTTATAACCCCATGATCCAAGTTACGAGATTGAACCAGCAAAGTTTCAGCAGGTTGCAAACAACCCGTCTACCCCCATGACGAATTCGAAAACAAATCCATCATGGTTGACCCTGCTTCCTCAGCGCTGCCGCCGCCTTTGCCTTAAACCCGCGACCCAGCACAAACACCTCACGACTCTCCCGACGTGAGCTCTGGGGTTTGACGACCTTGACGGTTTCAAAAAGGGATTTGCATTCCGTAATAAACTCAGGAAAATCTTCGCCCTGAAATACCTTGCAATAGAAACTCCCTCGCTCATGCAGCATCATGCCGGCAATTTCCAACGCCCGCCGGACAAGCCGCAGTGAATGCTGATGATCAGAAAACCGACTGCCCGTGGTTCGGGGTGCCATGTCACTGATCAGGACATGAAAACCGGGCCACTGTTTTCTTAAATCTGTGACCAGATCATCGGCGTAAACATCATAACAGAGCCAGTGAATTTCGGCATTGTCTTTTTGGGACGGAATATCTGTTGCCTGCAGATCAACCCCCACCACTACGCCCCTGGCACCGACAATACCTGAGGCGTACAGACTCCAGCTGCCCGGATGACAACCGAGGTCAAGAACCCTCTGTTTTTTCTTTAAAAATTTATATTTAAGCTGAGCCTCTTCCAACTTGTAAACGGAGCGGGCAGGATAGTTATCCTTTTTAGCCTTTTTAAAATAGTAATCCTGTTCTTTGCGCATGGGGATAACGGTTTGGGGTTACGGGTTTGGTCAAAAAAACGGCTTTAAGACTTAGTTTTTGCATTTTGCTGCGCATACTCTGCAGCCAGGGCCAGGGCCTGGGCCCGGGTGTCGATGGTATGTTCCATGTGGGCCTCTTCCACCTGTTCAAGGATCTTACGAAATAACGGCCCGGGAGAGAGATGAAGTTCATCTATCAAATCCTTGCCGGTAATCAGTGGCGGCGCGGTTTGAACCGGGACGACGTGTTCCTGTTCAACCAGGGTAAGCCGGCGGAAGAGGCCGGATACCTCCTGCTCCATTTCTGCAGGACTGCCCTCGCCTTTTCCGGCCAGGGCGTCAGCCATGGCCAGCAGAAACAAACCGGGCAGATGACTGCCGATGGACTTGACAAGCCGCAGGCAGGCCTTGAGACTTAAACTGCCCTGACGCTGGTTGTTGGCCAGGAAAAAAGGCCGCATATGGCCTGCTATCAACCGGGCAACAACTTTCATGTCACGCGATGACCAGCGCAGACGACGGGCAATGGACATAAATATATCCGCCCCCTGCAGATCATGGTTGTAAAAGGTAATTCGCCCTCCCTTATCCTCGTTAATTCCGTAGGTTGCCGGTTTGCCCACGTCATGAAACAGGGCGGCCCATTTCAACTGGACCAGGCGTCGATCCGCCTGGAGATACTGTTCCATCTCCGCGTCGTTCTCCGGAAAATAAGCGACCGGATCCGTCAGCACCAGTTCCATCTGGTGCAGGGCCTCCAGGCAATGCTCAAACACGTCGAGATGATGACTGGCCGGTTGATCCATCCCCGCCCCGGCCTGCAGTTCCGGCAAAATCTCCCAGAGTAGTCCGCAGCGGTGCATATCGACAAAGGCCTGATGAGCCCTGTCTGAGGCCATAATCAGATCAAGCTCATGGGCCACCCGTTCTCTGGAAACACGCTCTATTTCACTCCGGTGGAGACGAATTTCCTCCAGTGTATCTGCATCAACTGCAAAATGCAAAACGGCTGCAAACCGGAACACCCGCAGCATCCGCAGAGGATCACTGTGAAAACTCTCCCTGGAGGTCACCCGTATCAGCTCATCATGCAGATCCTGCACCCCGCCCACAGGATCAAGAACAGGTAGCCTGCCATGGTCAGTACAGTCAACATCATGCAGTAACCCGTGCACGGGGAGTGCCATTGAATTAACTGTTATATCACGCTTCTGCAGCTCTTCATCAATAGAGGATGCCCCCTCCCGAAACGAGGAGAAATCCACATCAAGTCCCTGCCAGACCACCCGGGCCGCATCCTCTTCCCGGCCAAGTTCCACATAGGTAGCGCCGGTTTGTTCCACCAGGCGGCGGGCCCATTGCTTTGCCCGCCGCACGACGGTGAGATCAATATCAGCCGGTTTTCTGCCTAACAGGAGATCACGCACCGTGCCGCCGGTCATGTACACGTCGCCGGGCAGATCATCATGCACGGCTGCCAGCAGCTGCAGCAGGTCGCCCGGAAACAGGGCTGCGGCGGCCCGGCAGGAGATATATTTCTGTTTCTGATCGTTCATCCCTTTAATATACCAGTTGGCGGGCAAGATTTCCCGAATTTTCCAGTGTCCTGCCGGATTACACCAAAGTTCCTTGTTTACGCCTTAATCCTGATCGTGTATTTTGCCGAGATGATGACTCAAGAGCAGAAACAAAACGGCGTGGACGCCGCAACCTCCCGAACCATCCGAATCGGCAATGCAAATATCGGCCTGATCGGCCTGGATGTTGCCATCAATGAAGCTGTCGATAGGAACCTCGGCGAGGCAGAGGCCATGGATTTTCTCTACCAGGCGATTAAGGACAAAAATTATATCCCTGCCGCCATGGAGGAAAAATACAGGGTCGGCCTGTTCAAAGAGTTTGCCAAACATCTGCACGGCAGGAGCAACCTTGATGACGGGCTGGTATTCCGCATCTACGGACCGGGCTGTGTGAGCTGCAACGGGCTCCAGGAGCTGGTGATCGAGGTACTTGCTGATATGAGTATTGCCGCCGACATTGAACAGATTCACGACCCCGATGAGATCGGTCGGGCCGGAATCCTGCAGACACCGGCCCTGATGATCAACAACTCTTTAAAGAGTGCAGGCCTTCTGCCGACCAGGGCACAGGTTGAGCAGTGGATACGGGATATTCATGACTGAAAACGCTCTTATGACCGCTCTCAGGCAGCAGGGACTGCCGGAGCAGTTTATCCCCCTGATTACCTATGGGAGCATCCTCCTGCTGGTGCTTTTGCTGGCCGGTGCGGCAACCTGGATTGTCCGGCGTATCCTGCTCCGTTTAATCCACCAGGTGGTCCGCGGCAACCGGCTGCACTGGGATGATGCCCTGGTCGACAATCATTTTTTCCAGCGGCTGTCCTGGATCGTACCGGTGGTTATCTTCCATATTGCCCAGGATCTGCTGCTGCCGCCCGCTTCACAGGGGGCGGAGATACTTCGCCGTCTCATTGTCTGCGGTTTTGTCCTGGTAGGGATCGGCTCAATTACGGCCCTGCTCAACGCAGTCAACGATATTTATAAAAGCCTGCACAGAAAATCAGGCAAGACCATCCGCGGCTATATCGATGCGGCAAGGCTTGTTATCTATGTGCTGGGCAGTATCTTCCTGATTGCCGTGGTTACCGATCGTTCTCCCTGGGGCCTGATCTCAATCATGGGCGGTCTGACGGCAGTAATCATGCTGGTCTTCCGTGACTCGATCCTTGGTTTTATCGCCTCCATTCAGCTGACCGGCACGGATATGATCCGGGTGGGCGACTGGATAGAGATGCCCAGTTATGACGCGGACGGTGCAGTCATAGAAATTTCCATCCACTCGGTTCGAGTCCGCAACTGGGACAAGACCATCACCACCATCCCGACCTACGCCCTGATCTCAAAATCATTCAAAAACTGGCGGGGCATGTCGGAATCCGGTGGTCGCCGCATCAAACGGTCCCTGCACCTGGACATGACATCCATCCGCTTCCTTGACGATAAAGAACTGGAGAAACTGGCCGGAATTCAGCTGATCTCCGAATATATCAAGACCAGACAAGGGGAGATACAACAGTACAACGAGAAACATAATGTAAATACGTCAATGATCATCAACGGCCGTTGCCAGACCAACGCGGGCATCTTCAGGGCTTATGTTGAAGCATATTTACGACATAACCCCAAGGTTCATAAAGACATGACCTTCCTGGTCCGGCAGCTTGAACCCGGACCGGACGGTCTACCCCTCCAGATCTACGTGTTCAGCAACGATCAGGCCTGGGCCAGGTACGAGGCCATCCAGGCCGACATCTTCGACCACCTCATCGCTGCCCTGCCTCAGTTCGACCTGCGGATATTCCAACAGCCTTCAGGTTATGACTTCAGGGGTTGCAGCAACAAAATATCTTCCCGAAACGGGGATGTATGCTGAAAAAATAATGCCGGATTACACGATCCAGGGCCTGAAGACTTCATCGGCAAGAGGTGCAGCGCTTAGCATTTCCTGCTTTCCATCACGTTTAAGCAGTACCTCGCCGGGCAGCTGTTTTCCGTCTACCTTCCTGCCGTAACGAACGACCAGGCCGGTTGCCGACACAAGTATTTCCGGTTCCTCAACAGTTCCGGCTACCATTTTCGAAGCACGCCGCAGAAGGGCTGTGGGGCCGGGCCGCTCGGGCATGTAGAGCAGCCAGTCATCGGGATCACGCAGTTCCTCCAGCCGGTCATTTTCCTGCTCGTTTCGGCCCAGGATCAGCCAGTGACCGCCGGGCAGACGGAACTGACGGCCAACCAGCAGCAGTTTGATATCAGTCACCCGGATATCGCTGCGGCCGATTGAAAACAGGCCGCCATAAAACCGTTCTATACGGGAGGCCAGGTTGGGGTCCGTCAGGACGCAGCCGCCTGCCGGGGCCGGAAATTCGCGGATACCCAGTTCACGGGCCAGGCTGATCTGTGGTTTTCTGCCCCGACCGGAAAATGCATATAAGCTGTCGCGGTCCAGCCAGCCCTCACGTTCTGCGACAGTGGCATTCATCAGTTTTGCCGACAGGGGCCGCAGCAGAATATCCCGGCAGGCCGCATCCCGTTCAATAACATTCAGGGTGTCACGACGCTGGGACATGGGGCGCTGGCCAAGGACCTCGCCGGTGATAAGAAATGAAGCCCCATATTCGGCCATCAACTCCCTGGCCCTGGTCAGCATTAAAATTTTGCAGTCAATGCAGGGATTGAAATTCTTGCCGAATCCATGGGCCGGGCTGCGCAGCAGTTCTATATACCCGCTGCTCAAGTCAACAAGCTCTACCTCAAGCCCGTAGTTGTTTCGCACCTCCTGCCGATACTCCCGCTCCCGGCCAAGGAGTTCATGGTCAAAAAACGGGGTAACAAACTTTAATGCCCGAACCCGTATCCCCTGATCGGCAACGACCCTGCAGGCCAGGATAGAGTCCAGGCCGCCGGAAAAAAGTCCCAGAGCAGTTACCTCATCCATAAATTTTCCTTAGTGACCGGCACGAAATAAGTATGACGATTAGGCGCTCTGGTTTCGGTTGGATTTTGCGATTGCGAATCGTTCAACTTTGGCCCGAAGCAGAGATGCATAAGTATTATAGTTATTTCGTAATTTCTCAATAAGTGGTGGTAAAACGCTTGGATCCCCGATAACTACATTCGGGGATGACGATCGTCATTGCAAATAATTCCGTCATCCCGGCATGTTGTTAGCCGGGATCCATACAGTAAGATACAGCAACTTGTCACTACTTATTGAGAAGTTACGTTATTTCGTGACGCCCCCTTAACATGTTGTCTGTAAAATGGCTGTTCGCCGGTGCAATCCTGCTCCGGCAACAAGAAGGTACCTCTACTTGCCCAACCCTTCCGTATCTCAAATAAATTGTACAAACTACAAGCAGCCGATCTCTCAACCGCCTTTTCGTTCGACCAGTTCTCTGGCCAGGGCAATGGTCTGGCCGGTGGGATTGTCCCCGCCTAACATACGGGCAAGTTCGTTCACCCGTTCCGGCCTGGACAGGCGGCGGATGGTGGTGCGGGTTTGGTTATTATCCACCTCTTTCTCCACCAGGAAATGGGCATCGGCATGGGCGGCTATCTGGGGCAGATGGGTGATACAAAACACCTGATGATGCCCGGCCAGCTCATCAATTTTTCTGGCCACGGCCTCGGCTGCCTCTCCGCCGATACCGGCATCAATCTCATCAAAGATCACGGTATCCACCCTGTCGCGGCGGGCAAGCAGACATTTCATGGCCAGCATGAGGCGGGAGAGCTCCCCGCCGGAAACAACATGTACCAGGGGTTTCGGCGGCTCACCGGGATTTGCCGAAAACAGGAACTCGATCGTATCCGCACCGGTTGCAGACAGCTGTGCCGGTTCCGGAGTATCTGCGCCGGTGATGGAAACTTCAAATACGGCCTGGTTGAAACTGAGGGATGACAACTCTTCCTGCATGGCCGCTGTTAAACGAGCAGCCACTTGACGGCGGGCAGCGGAAAGCTCGGCTGCCCGCTGCATAAGTTCCTCTGCCGCCTTCTGCTGTTCCGTATCCAGGATGGAAATTTCCTGTTCCAGGCTGTCCAGTGAATGCAGTTCCCGGCCGGTCTTATCCGCAAATGCCAGAACGTCGGCAAGGGTCAGACCATATTTTCGCTGCAGCTGCCTGAGCAGGGCCAGACGGGCGGAAATTTCATCCAGCCTGCCGCGGTCCATGGGAATGGAACTGCGATAGGAACGTAATGCCCCTTCCAGGTCTTCAACCTCAAAACAGGCCGACCCTATCCGATCCGCCAGTTCTTTTACCCCCGGATCAAGGGCTGCTGCCTGTTCCATATTTTTTCTTATCTCTGTAAGATGCTCAAGCAGAGTATTTTGCAGCAGATTATGACTTCTGCCTGCCAGTTCGGAGAGGGTTGTTGAGGCTTTAAGCAGGTCCCGTTCCCTGACCAGTTCTTCATCTTCGCCGGGCAGGGGATCGGCATCCCGGATCTCTTTAAGCTGGAAGCTGAGAAAATCACGCCGCTGTTCTTTATCCTGCTCCTGCTCCTGCAGCCTGTGCAGGCGGCGCAGCAGTTTCTGCCAGCGGCCGAAGAGCAGGCTATATTCCCGGCGCTGTGGCACGAGCTCACCATAGCCGTCTAAAAAATCAATATGACTGCTGCTCCTGAGCAGCTGCTGGTGGTCATGCTGGCTGGCAATGTTCACCAGGTTTTCAGCAAGCTCGGATGCCAGCCGGGCGGTTGCCAGGCGATCGTTGATAAAGATACGGCTCCGGCCGCGAAGACTGACCACCCGGCGCAGAATCCCTTCTTCTCCGCTGTCAAGACCATGTTCCTGCAGCAGTTCGACAAGTTCGGGGTGGTCGGAAAGGACAAAAAGGGCCTCGATTACCGCCTGGTCGCAGTCGTTTCGAACCCATGACTGGGAGGCGCGACCACCGGTCAGCAGATGGACGGCCTGGAGAATAATTGATTTCCCGGCACCGGTTTCACCGGTAAAGACAATCAGTCCTGTGGGGATATCGACAAAATCAAGCTCCAGCGCATCAATTAAGGCCAGATTGTTTACACGCAGTTCCTGCAGCATTATAGTTATATAATCAGACAGTTATAATCGTTATAGTACATCTGCAGACCGGACTTTATACTTGACGCAAGACAGGCCAGACTGTATCGTTAAATTGTCCTGTAAAAAGACAATTCAGACAGTTAAAAATCCCATGAAAGACAGCCACACACTCAGTGCCAGCCTTGAAGACTACATTGAGGCCATCTATCACATCATCTCCGCTAAAGGGGTCGCAAGGGGAAAAGATATCTGCAGCCGCCTGAAGGTGAGCGGTGCCTCTGTTACCGAGGCCCTGCGTGCCCTGTCAAAAAAAGGATTAATCAACTATGCTCCCTACGAGGTTATTACCATGACCGACGAGGGACGCATCGTTGCAGAAGACGTCATCCGCCGCCACAATGCCCTGAAAAAATTTTTTATTGAAGTACTGGCCGTCGACAGTGCAACCGCCGAAATCGGTGCCTGCAGATTTGAGCATACAGCCCCGGCGGAAATCATTGAACAGATGGTAAACTTCAGCAAATTTCTTGATATCTGTCCCAGGGGAGGCAAAGAGTTAATCCAGGGTTTTGCCGATTTCTGTGCCAGGGGAAAGACCCGGGTCAGCTGTGACGAATGCGTTTCCCAATGCCTGGAAAACATACCTGCCCGATCCAGCTGAAAAAATTGGTGCGTTCATCGCAAATAAGTTGATACCATCTATTAATGGTGCGCACAGCGCACCCTGCGGGCACTCAACGGGCAGTTTACTCAAGAAGAGCTATGATTTCACCTTGGTCCGGAAAACGATTAACTTCTTTCTTGGCAAATATCTGTCTGCCGTCGGCACAGATGGTAAACACACCACCGGAGCCGGGAATCAGTTCCACCTCAACCTGCGAACCAAATTCACTTTTCAACTCAGCTTCCAGACTGGAAGCCCTTGGCTTGTACTGTCATGTCGTGCAGTATTCAATGGTTACCTTCATTGCTTTCCTTCCAGCGAACTGATTGTTTCATATTGGGCAGCATAATTGTAAACAATACCATATCCCATCCTGCCCGAAAAGTCCGGTAGAGAACTTTTTCTTTCTCAACGGCTCAATATGTTTGTATACTAGTAACTGTTCAGGAGCAGAACGGTGATTTTGCAAGTTTTCTGCACCCACCTTCTGAGTAACAAAGGCATGATCAGTAGTGAAATCAATCTATTATGCTCTTTTGTTACTTTGAAAATAAATACCGGGCCGGGCCGGTTGTACTACTTCTAAATAACAAATTTCTGGATCCCCGCTAACAGCATGCGGGAATGACCGTATTTTCGTATGACAAGTAATTAAATCGTCATCCCCGAGTGCTTTTATCGGGGATCCATTGTTACGATTAGATAAACGCCGGGGCACTTGGCTGCACTGCTGAATAGTTACTGTACTACAGGTTAAGCGATATTGGAAATCCGCTGTTGCAGCAAATAGTTGCTGCTTATTTACAACAGTGATTCCATTGCCATCATCCTCAAACAACGGCAGGACGCCTTTATTCTGCGATGAACAGCATCTCTATTACCAAGTAACATAGGCCGATAACCAACCATGCCTGTTTATGAATATACCGCCCTTGATACCAGCGGCAAAAAGCAGAAGGGCGTTCTGGATGCCGACTCCATAGCTGCAGCAAGGCAGAAAATCCGCCAGGCAGGCAAATATCCGGTGGAGATCAGGGAGACCATTCCCAAAACCAGACAGTCGAAAAAAAACAGTTTCCTCTCCCTGCAGACCGGACCGCGCGTCAAACAGCAGGAAATCCATGTTGCCACCCGCCAGCTTGCCACCCTGCTTGGGGCCGGTATTCCACTGGTGTCGTCTTTAAATGGACTCATTGAACAGACCACCAATAAAACCCTGAAAACCATCATCACCCAGATCAAGGAATCAGTGAACGAGGGCAACTCCCTGACATCCGCCCTGTCTGAACATCCGCGCCTGTTTTCCAGGATTTATGTCAACATGGTACGGGCAGGCGAGGCCTCGGGTTCACTGGACGTGGTCCTGGAACGACTGGCCGAGTTTGGTGAACGTCAACAGGCCCTTCGCTCGCGTATCAAGGCCGCTCTGATCTACCCTATTTTCATGGCCCTGGTGGGAACCATTGTCCTGTTCCTGCTCATAACCTTCATTGTCCCCTCCATCACTAAAGTTTTCAGTGACCGTAACCAGATCCTGCCGCTGCCAACCATTATTCTGATCAAAATAAGCAGCTTTCTCCAAAGCTACTGGTGGCTGGTCCTGATCCTGTGTGCTGCTCTGGTTATGGGCATCCGATTCTTCATCCAGCAGCCCCGGGGCAGACGTATCTGGGATAAGCTGAAACTGAGCCTGCCGCTCCTGAAAGATCTGAACATCAAGATTGCCGCTGCCAGCCTGGGACGCACCCTGGCCAGCCTGCTCCAGTCCGGGGTGCCGCTTATCACCTCATTACAGATTGTCAAAAACATTCTCAACAACGTCCTGCTCGCCGAGGTCATGGACGAGGCCACGGAAGAGCTGGAAAAGGGAAAAAGCCTGTCCGGTATCCTGCGGGGCAACCCATACTTCACGCCCATGCTTATCCAGATGATCGCAGTGGGGGAACAGAGTGGTGCTTTGGAAAAAATGCTTGAAAAAGCAGCAGACAGCTATGAGAAAGAAGTAGAGACCAAGATCATGGCCATGACCTCCATGATAGAGCCGATCATGATCCTGGTCATGGGTCTGGTGGTCAGCTTTATCGTCGTATCGATCCTGCTGCCCATATTTGAAATGAACCAGCTTATTAAATAGAATTCCTACGTCACCCTGAAAACTTCTTCAAGCGTGGTCAGCCCGTCCAGTACCTTCTGCAGACCGTCCTGACGCAGGGTCATCATCGGCACATCCGGATCAGCCATGGCCTCCCGCTTGATCTGACCTGCATCGGAGGTTGTCAGGATCAGGTTCTTGATCCTGTCGGAAAGTATCATCAGCTCATAAATACCCAACCGGCCCTGGTAGCCGGTGTGCAGGCATTCCGCACATCCCCTTCCCCGATAGAGCACGGCATCTTCAAACTCAGCGGGCAGTCCTAATTTTTCCAGATATTCTTTCGAGGCCGTATATGGTTCCCGGCAATGGGGACAGATCCGGCGCACCAGCCGCTGGGCCATGATGGCATTCACCGATGAGGAGACCAGGAAAGGTTCCACTCCCATATCAATCAAACGGGTAACAGCACTGGCCGCATCATTGGTATGGAGGGTAGAAAAGACCAGGTGACCGGTGAGGGCAGCCTGAATAGCCATTTCAGCGGTTTCCATATCGCGGATCTCACCGACCAGAATGATGTCCGGATCCTGCCGGACAATGGTTCGCAGACCATTGGCAAAGGTTAAATCAATCTTGGCATTCACCTGCATCTGGCTGATCCCGTTTATCTGATACTCAATGGGATCCTCCACGGTAATAATGTTGACATCAGATCTGTTCAGGATGGACAGGGCTGAATAGAGGCTGGTGGTTTTCCCGCTGCCTGTTGGACCTGTCACCAGGATAATACCGTAAGGTGCCTTGATCAGCTTCAGCAGTATATCCAGATCCCGCCGGGACATGCCCAGATCCTCAAGGGAGAGCAGAACATTGGATTTATCCAGCAGACGCATGACCACCCGTTCACCAAAGGCCGTGGGCAGGGAGGAGACACGCAGATCAATATTCTTGTCGGCAATTCGGATTTCTATTCGGCCATCCTGGGGAAGGCGCCGTTCGGCAATATCCATCTTGGCCATGATCTTGACCCGGGAAACGAGCTTTGCCTGCACATGCTTGGGGGGCGAAAACATGTCGTAGAGGATACCGTCCACCCGCTTGCGGATCTTGACCCGGTCTTTAAAGGGCTCAATGTGAATATCACTGGCATTATCACGCACCGCCTGGGAGAGCATCAGGTTGACCAGCTTGATCACCGGGGCATCGCTGGTATCATCGAGCAGGTCGGCGGTTTCTTCAATCTCGGAGAGAATGGCTTCCGGATCGTCCTCGTCTATATCCTGCAGCACCTGGTCGGCAGCACCCTGACTGGACTTGTCATAGGCGGTGTTAATGGCAATAAAAATCTCGTCATGGGGTGCCAGGCAGGTCTTGATCCCCTCCCAGTGCAGGACCCGCTGCAGGTCATCCAGCTGCTGGAAGTCAAGGGGTTCAGCCAGGGCAATATAAGACTCATCAGGGGTAGCCACCGGCATCATTTTGAATTTTTTCAGAAAACCGATGGGAACCCGATCAGTAAAAAAAGAGTCGGAAACCGACGGCAGCCTCGGTTTCAACTCAAGTCCACACTGAATGCTCCTTGCATGCAGAAGATCATCCTCGGAAAGTCTTTTCTGCTGCACCAGGATTTCCCCTACCCTGCCCCCCTTTTCCGCCTGCAGTTCAAGAGCCTCGGCAATCGTGTCCTCCTGCAGGCCAAAGGATTCAACCAGAATTTCACCTAAAAGTTTCATAACGTAGCCGGCGGGAAAGCCGTTACTGTTCCTGCTTCAACTGCTTGAGATTTTCACGGGCTACGTTCTGCAGAGCGGTATCCACTCCCTGTCCGCCCCCCTCTTTACTGCCGCCCTCACCGGCCAGATCCAGCACCTGCTGATACCTTTCGGCAGCTGCGGCCTTGTCGCCGTCATGCTCGGAGATAATGCCTAAGTTGATAATGGCATAGGGATTATCGGGATTAATTTTTAATGCCTGATCAAAATATTCCTTTGCCTTGGCATATTCCCTGTTCTGCAGTTTGGCAAAACCGATATCCGCCAGGGCAGTTGAATGCTCGGGATTTTTCTTGCCATGGAAAAAGCGGTCCGGAATATCCGTTGAGCCGGGTTGCACATACTCCATCACATCGCGTTTATTATAATACAGCTCTGCAATCTCCGCCTGCTTCTCAACAATATGCGGGGTGATAAAGATAAACATATTGGTCTTCTGCTGACTTCTGCCGTGACTTTTGAAAGCCCATCCCAACAGGGGAATATCGCCAAGCAGGGGCACCTTAAACTCTGCATTAGAGGTGTCCTGACCGATAATGCCGCCGATGACAACCGTTTCCTCGTTATGCACGACCACTGTGGTATCTGCCGTCCTCTTAAACGTCGACGGGGTCGTAACATCTGCCGCACTCTTTAACTTGGTAACCTCTACGCCTATTTTCAGTCTGACCAGATCGGCCTGATTGATCTGAGGAGTTATCGTCATCTTGGTGCCTACATCCTTATACTCATAGTTGGTATAATCCTGTGTACTGCCGGTGGAAGAGGAATTCTTGCTGGTAATATAGGGGACATTTTCACCAACAATGATGGAGGCCTCGTTATTGTCCGTGGTAAGAATCTGCGGTGTGGCAATGATATTAATATCCGAATCATCCTTTAAGGCGTTGAGCACCGCACTGATGTTGGGAAAGACAACATTGCCGATCTTAATCCCCTGTTTGATCACCCCGACATTAAAACCGGACCCGAACACAGGAGGACTAAGGCCAAGCCCGGCCAGTTTACCAAAGCCACCTCCTTCCTTACCGCCAAAGCTGGCTGCAGCGATCCCGGTACCATCATCAAAATCACCTGCTCCTCCCCACTTGACCCCGACGGAAAACTCACTGCTGACACTCACCTCCATGATCAATGCTTCGAGATAGACCATTCGACGGGGAGTATCGAGTTTCTTGATTACATCTTCCAGGACCAGATATTCTTCCCGGGGAGCCGTAATAATAAGTGAATTTGTTTCCGGATCAGCCATTATTTTGGAATCACTTGAAATCGGCGGAGGCTGTTTTGCACCTTTCTTGGTCGCCGCCTGTTTGCCGGGAAGGCCCGTCAACACCTTAACCAGCTCCTCGGCACTGGCATTCTGCAGATAATAGACATGAATCTTGCCCGTCCCCTGAGGCACCTCTGTATCAAGTTTTGCCAGCAGGTCACGAATCCTGTTGATCTTGGTTCTGGGGGCAAATACAATCAGCGAATTTGTCCGCTCATAGGGAATAATCTTGACCGTCGACAGACGGATACCTTTCTTGGCGGAACGAAGAAACAGCTGAGCGATTGATTTAGCAACATTGGCAGCCGATGCATGCTTCAGAGGGAGAATTACAAGCTCTTCACCCACCGACGGAACATCGACAACCCGGATGATCTCCATCAATCGGTTGATATTGGACAACACATCGGTGATGATCAGCATTCCGGACTGGGGATGGGCAATCACGACACTGGTTTTTGATACCAGGGGGGCAAGAATTTTTTTCAGCTCATTGGGATCGGAATGGGCCAGCGATATTATCTGGGTAACGACCTTATCTTCCGGGCGTACGGTCTCGCCCCGCCTGATGGTTGGAATACTCTTGGACCTGGCCTGGACCGAGGGCACAATTTTGATAATGGCACCCGAGGGGACCGTGGTAAACCCGTGCACCTCCAGAACCGATTCAAAGACCCGGTAGGCATCCTCCTCGGAAATCTTGGTGGGAGAAATTATAGTAACTTTCCCCTTGACCGAGCGGTCGACAATAAAATTTTTCCCGGTTAGTTCACTGATATATTTAATAAAAAGATTTATATCAACGTCATTAAAATCAATAGTGACAAAACGTTGCGCCTTAGGGGTTGCCGTTTGCACGTTTTTTGTCTGGGCACCATTGACCGGCACGACAACAATAAGTGCCAGCAAAAACAAAAGACAGTGCACTGAGCCACGAAAAAATGAGGTACTATACTGCATACGCATACAATGTGTTATCCCTGACAACCTGCTGATATTTAATAAATTAAATGTAAACCAATAAAAATCCTGATTCCCCGTAAAGCTTACCTTATCATGGTGCGCACGGCGCACCCTACGGACTTCAGACCGTACCGGTTACTCTGTCGGGGTTTCTTCCTGTGGAAGAGCATCCTCCTGGGGACCTTCACCAACTGATGGTTCCTCCAGTTCATCCGACTCATCCGGATTGATCTCTCCAGCATCATCATCCTTGTTCAAATCCTGTTTAAAAGTAATTCGACGATGTGGTTTAACAGCCGGAACCGGTGTACTGCGTTTTTTTGAATAAGCGGTTCTGGAGGGTTTCATTACAAAAGTTGAGGTCCTTGATCCCCCTGCGCCGCCGTAATTGTTGG
>WFRY01000359.1 GCA_015486315.1 Desulfobulbaceae bacterium | reverse complement strand
GGTATACAATTCAAATCAGAGCGAAATAAAATAACTCACTTACTCTGATTGGTTATAATATAACGGAGTTGCACGCCCCGTCATCCCCGAGGGTTGTTGTCGGGGATCCAGGAATTTGTTAATGGCTGAGCTTTGTAGGTAATCATAAAATCACATCGGGTTGGCCGGGATTTTTCCCCAAGCCTTCACACACCCCCCACATGCGATCCGCACAGGGCGGTTCATCAAGAGTCAGTAATTTTTGTTGTTAACCACTGCTCTCAGATACTTCAGCCATGCTGCAAGGCCATTTTGCTTTGGCGCAGCAATTTCCATAATCTGAATATCCGGGTTCAGGCGCAGGGCTTCCCGTCTGGCCTCGTCGATGGAAAAGTCAAAATGGGCCAGCAGGTCTGTTTTGCTGATCAAAAAGAGCTGAGAGTTGTAAAAGGCAGAGGGATATTTGGCCGGTTTATCAGACCCTTCAGGGACTGAAACCAGCACCACCCGTTTATGTTCTCCAAGATCAAAGGTTGCCGGGCAGACCAGGTTGCCGACATTTTCGATAAAAAGCAGGTCAAATTTTTCAGCTCTGCTCTCTTCAAGCAGTCGATGAAAGCCCTTGTGAACCAGGCGGGCATCCAGATGGCAGGCACCGCCGGTGGTCAGCTGGACAACCGGGACCCCTTTCGACCTGATCCGATCTGCATCACGCTCGGTCTCAATATCTCCCTCAATGACACCGATTCGGAATTCTCCAGCTAACTGGTCGATAGTATGTTCAAGAAGAGTCGTCTTGCCGGAGCCGGGACTTGATATCAGGTTGATGGCAACAGCACCGAGTTCTTCAAAGTGATGCCTGTTTTTTTCAGCCAGTTTCGTATTGGCAGCCAAAAGACTTGTATGGATATCCACCAGTTTTTTTTCAGTACTGCTCTGGTGATGATCATCATCCTTGGGCAGGGTACAGCCGCATGAGTCGCACATTTTTTAGAGTAGAAGATAGGTATGAAAGTCACTGCCCGGAGACAATATCTGTCATGCCGGAGTGACTGATTGTTGTGCTTGGCCACCTTTAGGGTGTAGCCTGCACTGTTTCTTGAGAGCGCAGACACAAGACCAGGTATTAGGGGGGTCATTCCATTTCAACCTGGAGCAGCATCAGGTCGTCTCCTTTCGGTTCGCTGACTTCCAGCACGGCCTCTTTGGTAAGCGTATTCTCTGCTGAGAGTATTTCAAAACCGAAACAGAATGAATCTACTACAATACCTGATCTGGTGCCGATTGCTACCTTGACCGTGAATATTTTCAGTGCCTCATGCCGGTTTGCCAGCTCCGACAGCTGCTGCATCAATCCCTGGGCAAGGGAAAATTCATGCATCTGCTTTCAGGGTTGCAGGGACTGGAAAGATATCAATCGCATGCAGTTTTTCCAGCAGGACATCCCATACAGTGTCCAGGGCCGGAGTGAGCTGCTTTGAGAGTTTGATACTGGTAGACAGATCTCCGGGGACAACGGTAATCATCTCTACCCGTTTCGGAGCATGACCGCGCAGACGACAGAGGTCAAGAATTTCCAGCAGGCCGACCTGATGGGGCGACATCTTTGTCTGGATGTTGCCTGCGCGGATATCCTGATCACTGTACAGATGAATGGTACCGGGCTCATCTTTGAGATTTACCACATCAATGACAAACAGGATATCCCTGGTCTCCATAAAAGGTGCCAGCATAATCCCGGCTGTACCACCATCAAGCAGTTCAACATTGGGCGGAAAAATATACTCGTTCTGCAGCCGTTCAATGAAGTGGATGCCGAAGCCTTCGTCGGCCAGCAGCAGGTTGCCGACGCCGAGAATGCCGATTTCTTGAGATTGCATTATGGCATAAACCGGGGCAGGTTGAACCCTGTCCCGGGAGGTTCAGATTTTTTTGGGAGTATATTTTGTGCCGGTGAAAATCGACGAGATTAAGCCCTCCTTGCTGCGGGCATCATTCCATATAACAATATACAGGTGGGTGGCAGCAAAGAAAATAAAATACCACATGAGCAGATAGTGGAACCGGCGCCCCTGCTGTTGCGGTCCCAGCAGCAGGACACCCCATTTCTGCCAGAACGCGGATTCCGGATAGAGCAGGTAAAATCCGCTGATAATCTGGACCAGGGCAACGAGAAAGGTAACAAAGTAGACAATGCCTGCCAGGGCGTTATGGCCCGGGCGGTGGTCACCCTCATCGCTCAGGTAGAGGTAGTATTTCAGGGTAGCAAACAGGTTTTTGATGTTGCGCGGGGTAATGGGGAGAAAGTCCCGGAACTGTTCCTGCCGGTTGCCGAACAGCAGCAGGTAGAGGCGGGTCAGCAGGGCCGCGGTAAAGATAAAACCTGCAATAAAATGGATATAACGCATGGTCGCAACCGGGAAATTGGTACTGCCGTCAATGATCATGGTGTTGGTCCAGGGAAAATGAATATACAGTCCCGTGGTCACCAGCACAACTATGGACAGGGCAAAGGCCCAGTGAAAGAGTCTGAGCAGCACAGACCATGCCTGATGTCGTTCATACTGCATAATAACCTCCTGTTGTAAGCGGCAACGAGCTTACAGGGCCTTGACCCTGGTCATTTCCCGGCCATTGGGATCCAGCATATGGACCGCGCAGGCAATACAGGGATCAAAAGAGTGGACAGTACGCAGAACCTCCAGCGGCAGTTCCGGATTTGCCATGGGGTTGCCCACAAGGGATGCCTCATACGGTCCGGCCACATCCCCGCCGTCCCTTGGTCCGGCATTCCAGGTTGACGGGACCACACATTGGTAGTTTTTGATCTTGCCGTCCTGAATAACAATCCAGTGCGATAGAGCACCGCGCGGCGCCTCATGAAAACCAACGCCCATCTGTTCACCCTTGGGAAAGGTGGGTTTATTGAATATTTCCAGATCACCTGTGGCAATGTTATTGACCAGTTTGTCCCAGTGATCAAGTGCCAGGTCAGCCAGCATGGCTGCACGGATGGCCCGGGCAAGATGACGACCCGGCGTGGAGTGGAGCACTTCGGCATCGACCAGGACACCGGCCAGTGAACTCACCCGCGACAGTGCATCCTCCACATATTTTCTGGTCAGTGCATGGCCCTGGGCGTAGCCCACCAGAACCTGGGCCAGAGGGCCGACCTGCATGGGCTGGTCCTGAAAGCGCGGTGCCTTGATCCACGAGTATTTGCCGTCGTCCTGGAAATCCGTATAGTCAGGGACGGTTTCCTCTTCATAGGGATGTTTGGACCAGTCACCCTTGTACCAGGCCCGGGCAATGGACTCGACAACATTATCTTTAAAATATGGGTCATTAAAACCGGAGAACGGTTTAACTGTTTTCAGGTCGCCGCCCATGATGGTGCCGCCGGGCAGGTCAAATTTGGTTCCCTTGCTGTCAAGTACCATATCCGGTACAGCGAGGTAATTCGTTACCCCGGCACCATAGGCCAGCCAGTCCTTGTACAGGGCGCCGATGGCGATAACATCGGGCAGATACACCTGCTGAATAAAGCCGCGCACCTCTTCAACCAGCTGTTTCACCCAGTAGAGACGTTCCATGTTCAGGGTGGCTTCGTTGTCCAGGTTAATGGCTGCGGTAACGCCGCCCACGGAAAGATTCTGGATATGCGGATTTTTACCGGAGATGATGGCCAGGGCCTTGTCGGCCTTGCGCTGGTAATCCAGGGCCTCCAGATAATGGGAAACCGCCATCAGGTTGGCCTCCGGCGGCAGGGTCATTGCCGGATGCCCCCAGTAGCCGTTGGCAAAGGGGCCAAGCCGGCCCGAATCGACAATAGCCTGAACCTTTTCCTGTACGCCTTTAAACCGGTTGTAACTGTTGCCGGGCCAGTTGGAAAGGGTTTCGGAGAGCTGTACGGTTTTTTTGATATCCGCGCTCAGGGCTGAGACCACATCCACCCAATCCAGGGCCGACAGGACATAAAAGTGGACAATATGGTCATGGAGTGCATGGATGGACATGACCAGGTTACGGATGTACTGGGCATTCATGGGTATTTCCAGACCCAGTGCATTTTCAACCGTCCGTACCGAGGCCAGGGCATGAACCGTTGTGCAGACGCCGCAGATACGCTGGGTAAACACCCAGGCATCCCGAGGATCGCGTCCTTGAAGTATAACCTCAATACCGCGCCACATCTGGCCGGATGACCATGCTTTTGTTATAGCGCCGTTTTCTACCTCTGCGTCTATTCTCAGGTGGCCTTCGATCCGGGTAATGGGATCCACCACTATTCTCTGTGCCATGTAAATATCCTCTCCTTAACAGGAAAAAACAGGTTATTGGTGAATCGTATTACTCTTCGGTTTTGTCGCCTTTGATTTTTTTAGCAACACCCACCGCGGCGTGAATTCCAACAGCTGCAGCCGCAGCACCAAGCATAACCTTGCCCTTGGATGTTGCTCCACTGACAATCCCCTGGCCGCCGCCGGGAATGTTGATTCCGGGCAGTCGTTCGTAAAAGGGGGTCATGGTATCCCAGAAATCCGGTTCAGTACAGCCTACACAGCCGTGACCGACACTGACCGGCCAGACATCTACATCGTTGAAACGGGCCGCCGGACAGTTGGCAAAGGTCTGCGGACCCTTGCACCCTACCTTGTACAGGCAGTATCCCTGCCTGTGTGCTTCATCACCAAACTGTTCAACAAAACGACCTTCGTCAAAATGGGCCCGACGTTCACACTGGTCATGGTTTTTTCGGCCATAGGCAAACAGGGGCCGTCCAAGCTGATCGGTACGGGGCAGTTTTTTAAAGGTCAGGTAATGGAGTACGGTGCCAAGAAAACAGATCGGGTTGGGCGGGCAGCCCGGGATGTTGATGATCGGCGTACCCTTGAGCAGATCGCTGACCCCGACAGCCCCGGTGGGGTTCGGGGCCGCCGCCTGGATGCCGCCATAGGAAGCACAGGTGCCGATGGCAATAACGGCTGCTGCCCCGGGGCCGACATCAGCTAAAATCTCCATGGCAGTCCGGTCGCCTATCTTACAGTAAATACCGTCTTCTGCAGTTGGAATGGCACCTTCAACCACGCAGATAAATTTGCCTTTGTTCCGCTTCACCGAGTCCATCAAAGACTTTTCCGCCTGATGTCCAGAAGGCGCCATGATGGTTTCATGATAGTCAAGAGAGATTATATCCAGGATCAGTCTGCCGATATCAGGGTGTGATGCGCGGAGCAGGCTTTCCGTACAGCCGGTACACTCCTGAAAGTGAAGCCAGATAACCGGTGGTCGCTGATCAGATGCTGCCGCCTCAACGAGTTGGGGGACTATGGTTTCAGACAGGCCAAGCGCTGCTGCTGCCATGGTGCAACCCTTGATAAAACCGCGTCGGCTGACCTGAGTATTTTTACCCTGGTTTACAACTTGACGTGACATGAGATTCTCCTTTGTCTGAGGCATAATCGGATGGTGAGCGGGTGGAGTGGCGAAGCAGGTGCGACCATGGAAAACAGCCGGGGCCGGCGGGAAAACGGAGCGTAGGCAAAGCCAAAGTCGGTATTGCCGGGAGAACGTATGTCTGCCAACAGGGCCGGTTGAGATGTCATTTTCTTATATTGCTCTGGAAGAGAATAGTAAAAATACCCTGTATCCTAATGCTGACATATTTATTTGCTTGTAAAAAATATAGAGAGTTGAGATCCAAAAGTCAAAGGATTCTTTGTTATGAAAGTCGTCTTTAACTTACCCGGAGTCTCCACTACGTTCCGCTTACCTGCTCCAGCCATACTGGTTGGATTGGAGGTATTGAGCAGTGGTATTAAATATCTAATAATTGTAATCAAATGAAAAAAACAAAGAAAAAGCAAGAAGAAGATGTCGAAATGATCAGATGCATAGTATGCACATATGAAATGTCTCTGCTCATTGTCGGAGTTAAAATCTATCAACAGCGTATGAAACCATTGTTTATTGAGATTCGTATTCACGGTATTGTGCAGGGGGTCGGCTTCCGGCCCTTTGTCTACCGGCTTGCCGAAAGGTATACCATCTCCGGATCGATCAGTAATACCAGTACAGGGGTGTTGATTCGGGCCGGGGGTGACCGGCACCGTCTTGATGAATTTATCTCCGCTCTTCGGCAGGAAACACCTCCTCTTGCGCTCATCACTTCATTTTCCTGTTTACCGTTGACGGAGCCGGTTGCCAAAGGCGGTTTCGTGATCCTCAAGAGCAGAGCACAGCAGCGGTCAACCACATTAATATCACCCGATATTACCGTCTGTGAGGACTGCCTGACCGAGATAGCTGATCACGGGAATCGCCGTTTTAATTATCCGTTTACCAACTGCACCAACTGCGGTCCCAGGTTTACGATTATCTCCGGGCTGCCTTACGATCGGCCCCGGACTTCCATGGCGGAATTTCCCATGTGTGAGGATTGCCGACAGGAGTATGAGAATCCTGTTGATCGCAGGTTCCATGCCCAGCCCAATGCCTGCCCGGTCTGTGGTCCGGCCTTGTCCCTGCATGACACAATGGAGACAGTAGCCGGTGATGACTGTATCGGCATGGCTGCCGTTGCTCTGCAGGATGGCAGGATTGTGGCATTGAAAGGGTTGGGCGGCTTCCATCTCTGCGTAGATGCAACCAGTGAAACAGCCGTCAACAGGCTGCGCAGACGTAAACATCGGTACGCCAAACCCCTTGCCGTCATGGTTGCTGATCTTTCAGCAGCGCATACGTTTGGTCGATGTACTGCAGATGAGGACGAGTTGCTCCTGAGCAGGCAGCGCCCCATTGTCCTGGTCAGGAAGCGTGCATCATCAGGACTTGCGCCGGATATTGCACCGGGTATCGATGAGATCGGCATCATGCTGCCCTATACGCCGCTTCATTTTCTGCTCTTGGCCCATTCTTCAACCCCTGAAGTGGTGGTTATGACCAGCGGCAACTTGAGTGATGAGCCCATCTGCATCGGAAATCGTGACGCCCTGTCACGTCTTGCCGGGATTGCAGATCTCTTTCTCCTTCATAACCGGGATATTGTTACCCGGGTGGATGATTCCGTGGTTCGCCATGTAAGCGGCCGACTGCAGATGATCAGGAGATCACGCGGCTATGTGCCCATGCCTGTACTGCTGCCTGAAAAGTTGCCGGAACTGCTTGCCTGCGGCGCAGAGCAGAAGAGTACCTTTTGCCTGGTAAAAGAGGACAAAAGTTTTCCGGGCCAGCATATCGGTGACTTGACCGGTCCGAAAAATCTACAGTTTTTTGCAGAATC
>WFRY01000358.1 GCA_015486315.1 Desulfobulbaceae bacterium | reverse complement strand
ATCAAGGATTATTCCCTGAAAAAATGTCCGCCCACGTACTCAGGCACAGCAAGGCCATGCATCTACTACAAGGTGGGGTTAACTTGATTTATATACGTGATTTTCTAGGCCATTCATCAGTCACGACAACTGAAATTTACGCAAGGTCAAACCCGGAAATCAAAAGAAAAGCGATTGAGGAGGCAAGTCCTAAAGTGCTTCCAAAAGAAAAATTCTCGGCGAAGGAAAAAGAGGACTTGTGCGAGTGGCTAAAAACGATAATCTAATTTTATTATGTGAAGTTGGATCACCTGAAAAGTTCGTATTTATTGGCATTCAGCATTCAACTTTACATAATATTTCACTTTACATAAGACGAGCTCGGGTACCTTTCGCTGGGTCAACAGGGATCAAATCTATTTTTCCAGGTTATCAGCAACAGGCATAAAAACGGATCAACCATGTTGACAACCAACCTGCCTTTTGCCGAATGGGGGAATGTTTTCGACTCAACCACTGTGGCCACAGCCATCGCCGACCGGCTTGTCTACAACTCGGAGGTTCTTGTTATGAGGGGGAAGAGTTATCGCAGAAAGGAATAACAGTATGAAATAAAAAAATCAGACTACTACAGCTTTACCGACGGGTGCGGTCTTCGCATGGCCATTAACGCCGAACTCTGAACCGCATTCGCCGAAACTACGTATCGGTGTGTCCGCAGTACCATATGGCTGATTTGTTAATCGCTGATTTTGGCTTAATTCCTGATCGGCGTTAATATCCCTGGGACTAAATGGCTGCCCGCTTTTGTCAACAACAAGCATGTAGGCCACCAGCTTGCGGACAACAGCAAGCGTTGCCCTGTTTCGGTTACCCTTGGCTAATTCCCGTTCATGGACTGCGGCCAACTGGGAATTCCAGCGTGGTGCCAGTTTCGCCGCCTCGATCAATATGGTTTGCAGGTGTTTGTTTCTCTGTTTGGAAAGAGGCCCACGCTGATTTTTTCCTACCGACTGTTTCTGCGCACTGCATAAACCGCAGTAACTGACAGCCTTGCTGATGCGAGTAAACCTGTGGACGTCTCCCACTTCAAGTACCCAGGTCAGGGCGGTAACCTCACCGACTCCGGGGATGGTCAATAACAAGTCAACCCGCTGATTGATTAGAGAATCTGCTCGAAGAGCATGTAACAGTGATTTCTGCAGGTTCGTAAATGTGTCCAGGTTGCAGCGCGTTATTTTCAAGAGATCAATGACAGACTCAGGGACATCCTCCAGGTTGTCCAGGAGCTCTTTAAAATATTTGCTCCCGTGAAGTTTAGACGTGTTGTACTCGGCCCCTACCTCCATCAATAATCCGGATGTTTTGTTCTTCATCCTGATCGCTTCACTGACCAGAAAATTGCGGTACCGCAAAACACGTCGAAGCTGCCTGTGCTCCTCAGGCGCCATATAGCATACAGGAAGAAGGTTGCAGCGAAGCAAATCAGCGATCATTGCCGCATCTGCGGCATCGTTTTTCTTCTTGGCCGCTGAAATAGCTTTGAGCATCGCAGGATGTGCGACGGAAAGTTCATCTGCATACGGGAGAAGATGATCATACACCCAACCAGTGAAAAGTGTTGCCTCCATAGCTCCTCTCCAAGGTCCTTTCCTGCTCTTTGCCCAGTTGGTTAGGCTGGACCGATTGGCACGAAGTATTCCCTGATCAACAACAGTTCCGTCAACCTGCTTTTCACAGAAACTGATTACCTTTTTATGGATGTCAAAACCAATATAGTGCATACTGTTCATAACGTGGTTATCGGGGAGAGTTTTGCCCGTATTTTCCGCCAGAATATGTTCAACTGCGGTATTCTTGCCATTGAACTGGCCATGACCGATCTTGACGGCCTGTCGCACTTGCCCGGAACAATGACACGGTAACAGTCAAAATCGACTTGAAAGAAAATCTTGTTACCGCTGAAAACTCAAAGGGCGAACAGATCGAATGCCGCTTTACCATGAATCCGTTTGACAAGGAACTGGTGGGAGCAGGCGGCTGGCTGGCCTATGCGGACAAGAAATTTTAGCCCGAAGCCTCGAAACCCCGCACCTGACAAGATAGCACAACGTACAATGGCTGTGCTGGAGCAGGCTTGCAGCCTGGTCCTCATGTTTATAACAAAGATGTCGTATGCAAAACAGCGCACCGAATCACGCCAAACCTGTTATAAACACATGGTTCAATCTACAAGATTGAACCAGCCATGAACACAACCCTTTTTCCGGACGACATCCTGTTTACCCAGCGCATTCTGAAAGCCGAAGGCATGTACAGAGGTGAACTGGATGGGATATGGGGACCACTCACGGAAGAGGGAGCCACTGCCTTTAACAGAAAGTCTCTTGCAATTGCAGAGCAGCGCGGCTGTTTTGACCTGCGCTCAGAAGGCAACATTGCCACCCTGTCCCTGGACACTCAACAACAGGCGCGACAATTCATGTCCCGTGTGCAGCTGGCGATGACTAAGTCGAACTCTCCAGGTAAAAGCAGCACCGGGCCAATAAATGTCAAGATCATCTCCGGCACCAGAAGTTATGCCGAGCAGAATAAACTCTTTCGTCAGGGACGTTACCATAATCCCGGCCCTGTTATCACCCATGTCCGGGGTGGGAGTTCTGCACACAACTTTGGGATTGCCTGGGATATTGGTATCTTTTCGGAGAGCAGAGGGTATATTTCGGAGTGGCCGCTGTATGATAAGGTGGCAGCAAGCCTACGCTCGAAACAAAACATTGCTACCGTGAGCCTGAATGCCCTACAGGAGGCAAGAGAATTCATGACCCGTGTGCAGTGCGCAATGAGTGACCGAGGCCCTTCAAGTGAGACCACAACCGAACGGCACATCACAAAGATCATATCAGGCACCAAGAGTTATGCCGAACAAAACAAGATCTTCCGTCTGGGCCGCTACCATAACCCCGGCCCCCTCATCACCAATGCCCGCGGCGGCAATTCCACCCATAATTTTGGCATAGCCTGGGACATTGGTATCTCTTCAGAAAACAAAGGATATTTTCCGGATGGCCCGTTGTATGATGAGGTAGTAAGAGCCGGACTGAATGATGCTCTGGAATGGGGCGGCGACGGGACTCAGTTTGTTGACAAACCGCATTACCAGCTCAAACTGACCACTCCGAGTTGTCTTGTCCATAAGCATTTTGAAGCTGGTGAGCAGTATCTCCTGCCTGCGTAAAGTTTGACAAGGCAACCAAAACATTGACTCGTAGAACTGGAATGACAATGGAAATACATATACACCATTCAGCCGATGTTCAATCGGATACAATAGGTGACGGAACCAATATCTGGCAGTTCTGTGTTGTCTTACCCAAAGCAAGAATAGGACGCGACTGTAACATTTGCTCGCACTGCTTTATTGAAAACGATGTGATTGTCGGCGATCGAGTGACTGTCAAATGCGGAGTACAGCTGTGGGATGGATTACGTTTAGAGGATGATGTCTTTATTGGTCCCAATGTCACATTTACTAACGATAAATACCCAAGATCAAAACAACATCCAAAACAGTTCCCCACAACACTTGTAAAAAAAGGGGCCTCAATTGGTGCGGCTGCTACCATACTGCCGGGTATTACGATTGGAGAGAATTCCATGGTTGCCGCCGGAGCCGTAGTAACTCAGGATGTCCCTGTTAACGCAATTGTTAAAGGTGTTCCTGCAGCAATAACCGGCTACACTGAAACGTTTACGCATTCCGAAAATAATGTAATTGCTTCAGACAGTAAGAAATTTTCAGGCCCGGTGTTATACTCTCTGGGGGCTATTCGGGATATACGCGGCAATTTAGTTGTCGGTGAATGCTCCAAAGAACTCCCGTTTGAGCCCAAACGCTTATTTATGGTGTATGATGTCCCGAACAGTAAAGTCAGGGGAGCGCATGCCCACAAAGAATGTCATCAATTCCTTGTTGCTGCTCACGGTTCGATCAGTATTATCTTGGATGATGGAAAAACACGTGAAGAATACACCCTTTCTGATCCGACACTCGGCATTCACATAATGCCAGGCGTGTGGGCAATTCAATACAAATATTCGCAAGATGCTGTTTTACTCGTACTTGCATCTCATAAATACGACTCGGTTGATTATATACGGGACTATAATGAGTTTCTTGCATGGAAGAAAAGCAATTAATGAATATCCCTTTCCTCGATTTACGCGCAGGCTACCTTGAGTTAAAAGAAGAAATCGACGAGGCAGTTGCCCGGGTACTGGACAGTGGCTGGTATATTCTTGGTCCTGAAGTAGAGGCATTTGAGATCGACTACGCAGCATACTGTGATTCATTGTATTGCATTGGTCTTGCCAGCGGGCTTGATGCACTGCATCTTGCACTTCGTGCAATGTCTGTGGGATCTGGCGACGAAGTTATTGTACCGTCCAATACATATATAGCCACATGGCTGGCAGTCAGCCAGTGCGGAGCTACTCCCGTTCCGGTGGAACCGTTGGAAGCCACCTATAATATCAACCCTGCTTTGCTTGAAGCAACTATTACCCCGCGCACTAAGGCCATCCTGCCTGTGCACCTGTACGGCCAACCGGCTGATCTTGATCCTATTCTCTCCATTGCCCGCAAGCATGGCTTAAAAGTCCTTGAAGATGCCGCCCAAGCACACGGGGCCCGCTACAAAGGAAAACGGATTGGTGCGCATGGCGACGCAGTGGCCTGGAGTTTTTATCCCGGCAAAAACCTCGGCGCGTTTGGTGACGCAGGGGCAGTGACCACCAATAATGGCGAAATTGCAGATCGTATTCGTGTATTACGCAACTATGGGTCTCCAGAAAAGTACGTGAATGAGGTGCAGGGTTATAATAGTCGCCTGGACCCGATTCAAGCTGCTTGCCTGAGAGT
>WFRY01000357.1 GCA_015486315.1 Desulfobulbaceae bacterium | reverse complement strand
CGAACAATTTATAAAATCTAAAGGTTTGTATGAACACGAAAACATGTACCCGTCTTTTCACCCTTACCGCAGCCGCTGTTTTGATTTTTTCAACCAATGCCATGGCCGGCAGCGGAACCCTGCAGAACCTGGGCAACGGTATCTGTAAAGATACGGTTACCGGCCTTGAGTGGCAGATTGACAAGAGCAAACGATTTTCCAGTCTTGATGAGGTGAACCAATACATTGCCGGCCTGCAGCTGGGCGGTTATACAGACTGACGTCTGCCAACGATCCAGGAGAGTTGTGAGCTTAGAGGACTCGTTGCCATCCAGGGGAACGAAGACTGTAATTTTTCCAGCTTGAAAAACAAAGACTGGATGGTCGATGAAAAAAAGGGTGCTGTTCCGGCACGGCTTGAGCTCGAATGTTTCTGCCGGGGTGATTACAATCTAATCATCAAACATAAGGGGTATGTCCGGGTAGTCCGGAAGGCCGGGACTGCAAAATAATGTTTCAGAAAACCCTAACGCTATCTTATCAAGGAGAAACAATGCATTCCACAAAAACAAGTCTCATAGTGCTTGCCCTCTTACTTCTCTCGCCCCTGCAGAATGCCTGGAGCAGTCCGGAAATTCCGGTGAAAAACATGGTCACCATGGTTGATCTCGGTTCAACGTCATGTATTCCCTGTAAATTAATGGAACCAATCTTAGAACAGTTGCAAGAGGAGTACAAAGGACGTGCCGCTGTCCTGTTTGTTGACGTGGCAAAGGACAGAGCAGCAGCCAGAAAATTTAATATCCGGGCCATACCGACCCAGATTTTTTTTAATGCCGACGGTCAGGAGGTCGGGCGCCATGCCGGTTTTCTGGAAAAAGAGATTATCACCAAAAAACTTGACGCATTGCTGCAATAAGGGATACCCTTCCATGCTCGATCACATATTTCTTGCCATTAATTCCTGGATGAACGGCGGACTGGCCCTGGCAGCGGCTGGCTGTTTTTCCTGGGGAGTGGTCAGTGTTCTTTTTTCCCCCTGCCACATGGCATCCATTCCCCTTATTATCGGATATGTCGGTGGTCAGAAATCAATTCTTGACGGCAAACACGCTGTCCCTTATGCCATCCTCTTTACCCTGGGGTTGTTTATCACCATTGCCATTGTCGGCGTTATCTGCCTTTTTCTCGGCCGTATGCTGGGAGATGTGGGGCCGTACTGGACCTTGCTGCTGGGCGGCATTCTTATCTCGGTGGCCATCGACATGCTGGGCATTGCCCAATGCAAAATGCCCAGTTCGCTCGGCAGGCTGCATCTGCATGGCCTGAGAGGGGCCTTTGTCCTCGGGCTTGCCTACGGGATCTTGTCCGGTTCCTGCACTTTTGGTTTCATCGCCCCGATCCTGGCGATTATCACTGTTCAGGAAAAGATTGCTACAGGATTATTTCTGCTTACTCTCTTTGCGATCGGGCACTGCACCCCTATTCTTATTGCAGGCAGTTCGGCCGCAACAGTCAAGAAAATGCTGGCAAACTCTTCCTTTCAGCAGAGTGGTACCTGGTTTCGGAAAGGTGCGGGAGTGTTGATCGGGCTGCTGGGCATATATTTTATTGCCCGTCCCTGGCTGCCAGGGCTGTCCTGATGGATAAGGAGTAATGGATATCGTCAAAAATCTGCCCGCTATCCCGCATAGTTCATGAAATATGCAGCTGGAACAATATTGGTATTCGTGACGTTGGTAATCGTTATGGTCACGCTCAACGCTATGCTCTCAGGAGCGATCTTTTATGGGAATTCATAGAATATGGTTGTCTGCATTAATGCTGTTGCTGACAGGTTCCGGCTGTGCCGTGTTACAGCCGACAGCCCTGTATGCCGGCACAACGACCTCTATCCAGTGGGAGGCGACGACTGCCGGAGTCCCGCCAGCCACTTCATCAGCAGTTGAAGGCCCGCTTTCTTTAACTGAGGCTATTCATGTCGCAAGGGCCAATAACCCGGAATTGGCTGCAGCCAAATATGAAACTATCGCAACCGGGGTCCAACGGGATATTGTGACCGGCCAGCGCTTACCAACCCTTCATTTTGTTACAGGCTACAATCATTATCTGAACAGTCGACGCCTGCTTGCAGCGCGTGAGAACCGTGAACCAGGGGTCTTTTCTCGAAATATATTAGCAAGCGACGTAGTACTGACGATGCCTCTCTTTACCGGTGGGAGGATCACCAGTGAGATCAAGGCGTCCGAGTTACTTCAAAAGGCGGCGGAACCCCGTCTAGCCAGGACAGGGGAAGAACTGGTTT
>WFRY01000356.1 GCA_015486315.1 Desulfobulbaceae bacterium | reverse complement strand
TCGCGATAAAGAGAAGGAGTAGCCCTAGTCCTGCATATTTGGTTGAAAAAGATTTTGTTTGCATGGGTTTCAGTATCCGGCAGGCAGTACCGGCGCTCAATCGAAAGAAGATTACGATTTGGCAATCTTTGTTTTTTTTGGGTCAGCCGAAGGCTGGGTCATTCCTCAAATCACCAACAAGCGGGAAATCAGGATCTGTGTCTAAAGGGATTATTTTCCAGGATCTTGGTGGAATAAAAAAGACCGAAACGATCCGCAGACGGCAAGTCGGAATGCCGGTCACAAAAGCGTTTAACCACAGCGGATCCATATCTTCTGCTTCATGCGGATTTCTTTATACGGCGGAACCCTGTCGCCGATTGCGGCTTCTTGGTATCGATGCGCAAAACCTACGACACGCAACCTTACGGCAAGATTACCGCAGTACCCTTATTTTTCTCTTTATCCACACTCGGGGAAGCGATGGGCTTGCGAGAAAACAGGCTGTAGAGTGTCGGCATAACCAGCAACACCAACGGGATCTGTGCAAACAAACCCGATATGATGGCAATAGCCAGGGGTTGCTGCATGGCAGACCCCTGTCCCAATCCAAGCCCCAGGGGCAGAAGAGCCAGGATCGCGGCCAAGGTGGTCATGGCAATGGGGCGCATCCGGTTTTGGCCTGCCTGAATCAATGCGGCTGTATTTTCCATCCCACCGCTTAATAGTTCGTGGTATTCGGAAAAATAAAAGATGGAAACCTCCGTGACGATACCCACGATCATCGTCATGCCCATCATGGAAGAAATATTGAGTTCCGTGGCGGTTATCCATAAACCGGCAAACACCGCCCCAAGAGCAAGCAGCGGGCAGATGAGAATGGCCAGGGCGGATGCGAATTCTTCGTATTGAAAGAGGAGGAGCAAAAAAACCAAGGCAAGAGCGGAGAGAAACACGGCGATCATTCCTCTGAATGCAACTTGTTGTTCGTGATACATGCCTCCGAGTTCATAGTACATGTTTTTTGGAAGCAGTCCGGGTTTGGCCAAGGCCGTTTTGACATCCCTGATGGTTGAACCCAGATCCCTGCCGCTGATTCGCCCGGTCACGGCAACCATCGGTTTAAGATTGTCGCGGGTAATCTGTGGCTGGCCTGTGTCCAGCGAGACGCTCGCAATGCGCTTGAGAGGGAAGCGATGTCCATCCGCAGCCCAAAGGCGGATATTTTTGATCTGATCAATATGGAGCCGCATGGATTTGGGCGTCCAAACCCGGACATTAACCGATTTGATGCCGGTTTGAATGCGAGTGGGAACCAGTCCGTTAAACCAGGCGTTCATTTGTTCGGTGGCCGAATTGGGATCTATTCCTTCAAGGGCGGCCTTTTCCCTGTCCACCTGAATGTTGATGGCATCTCCAGCCAGGACGATGCCGTCCTTCACATCCACCACGCCGGGAATTTTTGAGATGGCGGCGGACACCTCAGGCGCGGCAGTCAATAGCTCTTCAAGTTGGTCGCCATACAGCTTTATTTCGATCGGTTGGGGGACGGCGGTCAGGTCGCCGATAAGGTCTTCCATCAGCAGTGCCATTTCAATTTCAACCCCTGGAACCCGCTGCTCAATGTTTGTTCTGATCTGATCCATAACCTTGTCGATGGGCGTCCGCGGCAGAGGCTTGAGGCGAATAAAGTAATCACCTTCATTGGCCTCGGTAACACTGCCTCCCAATTGAGCCCCTGTTCTTCGAGAATAAGTATCAACGGCGGGGTTTTGCATAATAATCTGTTCCACCTGCCTAAGCAGACGGTCGGTTTCCGCCAGCGATGTGCCCGGTGCCGATTTATAATCCAGAATAAACCCGCCCTCGTCCATGTGCGGCATGAACCCCGAGCCGACGTGCTTATAGGCCGTCCAGCCTCCCAGCAGAAGAGGGACAATTATAACAAGAAGCCAAACCGGTTTCCTGAGCAGCATGTTCATTGCGGAAGCATATGTTTTTTGTATGCGCCGGAATGTTGGCCCGATATCTTCCGCTTCCGCATCTTTTTTGCGAAGCAGGTGCTCGGCCAGCAACGGAACGGCCAGCCAGGCCAGCAGAAACGAGATGGTCAGGCTGGAAGCCATGGTGATAGACAGCGCCTTGAAGAACGAACCGGTGACTCCCGATAAAAAGGCCAAGGGAGCAAAGATGACAATGGTGGCCATGGACGAACCAATCAAAGGCGGGGAAAATTCGATTGCGGCTTCACGAATCACAAGAGGTTTGTCTCCACGGCGTTCCCGTAGGCGGCGAATAATATGTTCAATCATCACGATGGCGTCATCGACAATGAGCCCCACGGCGGCAGCCATCCCGCCGAGCGTCATAATGTTGAAGCTCATGTTCAGAACGTGGAGCAGCAAAATGGTGCTGGTCAGGGCGGCGGGCACAATCAATATGGCAATGAGCGTGATTCTTATGTTGCGCAGAAATATCAACAGAACGATTGCCGCCAGAACAATGCCGATAAGAATGGCATCACGCACGCTCTTGGCCGATTCCGTGATCAAATCGCTTTGGTCATACCAGTTCGAAATGCTCACATCTTTGGGCAGTTTATCCTGATAATCTACCAGCCGCCGTTGTACATCGCGAACAATTTGAACCGTATTGCCGCCCGGTTGCTGATAGACCAGCATGAGCACCGCATCGTGACCATCGGCGGTAATCCGCTGCCACTGCGGCGCAACGGAGGGGAAGACGCGGGCAATATCGCTAAGGAGTACCAATCCGCCCGACCCGCTTTTAAGAACGGTATTCTCGATGTCGGAAAGCGATCTAAACCGGGTGTCGGAGAGCATGAGATAAAGTTTGTAGTGGTCTTCCGTGCGTCCCACGGCTTGCAACACATTTGCTGCGGAAACAGATTGGGCGACATCCGAAAAAGTCAGTCCATAGGCATCCAGTTTTGCGGGATCAACCTCCACTCGGTATTCCGCCTCCTTACCCCCCATGACATGAACGCGTGCAACACCTTCAACGGATGAAAAAACGGGAAGCAACTCGTATTTCGCCAGATCGTGAAGCTGAGCCGGGGATTCCGTGTTGGACACCAAGCTGTAGGCGGCGACGGGAAATACGGTGGGATCCATGCGGCGCACCATGAACGATGTGCCGGAAGGAAGGCTTGAGAGCACCTGGTTAACGGCTGATTCCACCTGAAGCGTGGCCGCAATCATATCGATGCCCCAGCGGAAGTTGATGGACACCTCCGCACTTCCCCGACTCGTTGTTGATCGCATCCCCACCACGCCAGGAACAGAGCGTACCGCCTGCTCCACAGGACGGGTGACATCGATGGTCATCTGCCTAGCGGGTTGATCGCCGGCTTCCAGCGAAACTACAATCCGCGGAAAACTGATATGCGGAAAAAGGGCAACAGGCAACTTGAATGCCAGCGCCAATCCTCCAAGCGCCACGAGCGTGACCAGGAAAAGAATGGAACGGCGGTGCGAGGCCGCCCAATGCGCAACCTTCATTTGCCCTTCTCCTGTATGGACATGCCGTCAGCCAGCTCATAGTTTCCCGATACTACAACCCGGTCGCCAGCCCTGATATCTCCGGATATTTCAATTCCACCCTCTTGCGCGATTCCCTTGTCCACCGGTTTTCGGTAGGCTTTTCCGTCGCGGATCACAAATACATAGCTACCGGCCTCATCATCCAAAACCGCACTGCGGGGTACAAGCAGTGCGTTGTGCCGGTGCAATTCAATACTACCGACCATGCGACTGCCCAGCGCGAGGTGATCTACTTTGTTTTCAGGAATGGGAACAAACACATCAACAAGATGCGTTTGAGGGTCGATCATGGCATGAATCTCCCGAATCGTGCTCCTTACCTGATAGTCGGGGTCGAATACCGACTTTAGCAAAACCGGCATCCCTTGTTGAATGAGGGAAAGATCCTCCGGTTCAACCCCCAGATGGACGATCAATCGGGATTCGGCCGCCATGAGGATTACCGTGGCGCCCGTCTGTTTCTGTTGCCCAGGAGCAGCAGTCATTTGCAAAATAATTCCATTCATCGGGGCTTTGATAACATCCTGAATGCTGTCCTGTTTCCGTTTGACAAGTGCATTCAGGGTAGACTGCGCATCAAACAGATTTTTCCGAGCCGCTTCCACGCTGGCCTGCGTTGCGAGCTGCTCGGACAACAACCGTTCCTGCCGACTGAGTTCCTGTTCGAAGAATTTTACAGCGGTCTCGGCCTGCAGGTATTCTCTCCGTGCCTCAGGAGATGTGGCCAGTTCCATCAGAATATCCCCCTTTTTAACACGTTGTCCCACGCTGACCATCAAGCGGCTGATGATGGCGGAATGCGTCAGGGAGATATCGGAGACCTGCTCAAGGTCAGGACTGACTTCACCATAGGCGGTCAATGTTTCATGGACGGTCTGGGTTGTGCAGACCATGCTTTGAACGGTCACGGTCGGCGACTCACTGGCCGATGCCACACCGAGTAAGATAAATGGCAAAACCAGAGATGCCTTGATTGTTTTATGACTCATATCCATTCTATTGGTTCCCGCTGTTTGTAATTGATGAGTGCTCCGGAAATCCGTAAGGCATGGCCAGAAGCGTTTGTATTGCAATAGATGTTTCGTTTTGAACCTGTTCTGCTTGAATCTGTTCGATCCGCTTGTTCAACCAGGTCAATTCAATATTCAGGAAAGTAAGAGCCTCTATATCGCCTTGCCCATACGCTTTGCGTGTGTGTTCCATCAACTCGAACAGCTTGGGCAAATATTCCCGAAGAACTGAAAGCTCTTGACCAAGTATATCGTTCAGGTCAATTAGCTGATCCACCTCGGTGGATGCATGGTCGAGCCGGGCATTGTATTCTTCATGAAGCTTGGCCCGAGTGGCGCGTTCGATGGCAATCTCGCTTCTGTTCCCAGAAAAGATCGGGAGGTTCAAGTTAACGCCAACCCCGAATGTATTTACGCGGTCGGTTCCATGCGCACGGTTGACACCCACGCTTAAGGAAGGGAATTGCGCGAGTATGGCAGCCCGAACACGCGATTCTTGCGCCTGATATCCCGCTTGAAGCGCGAGCAAATCCGGACGATGTTGCGGGAGCGATTCAAGGCGATTGTGAATCGTATCTGAATCCGGAAAAGTTAGAACTGGAGACGTTGAGATCTCAAGATTCACATGAGGTGCCAGTCCCAGCAGAAGGTTCAACTGGTGCCGGGTTTCATTATGCGTCTGCAAAAGTTGTGTTATTTTACTCTGCACATCCAGCAATGCGGTCAGGTCCGTGCCATTCACATCCACCGTAACGATCTTCTGCTTCAAGGCCTTTGCCGAGTGGGCATAGCGCTCCTTGTATAGCGACAGCATCCTTTCAAGGATCTTCCGCTGTTGTTCTTCAGACGCGTATCTAACAAACAGAATGCGTGCACGCTGAATGGTCTGCCACTCGCGCCATAAGAGTTCCAAATCCACCTGCTCGGAACCGTGTTGTGCGGCCTCGATACGGCGATGTCGGGTAATCAGGGGGATCAGATCATAACCAACCCCAACACCCCAGCCCGTCACCAGTCCTGCCGCAGCACCCAGTGGATTATCAAGACCGGCGGAAAGCTGGGGGTCGGGCAGAAGACCTGCTGAGAATACCTGGGCATCCGCAACGTTCCTCCGTACCCGTTCGGCCTTGAGATCCGGATTGTTCAGCACCGCAAGAATCGACACTTCCGTCAGGTCAAAGCCATCCGATGGATCAACGGTATATGAACCATTTGCAGTTAAATCGATATTGGTTGTACAGAGCGCCAGTTGCTCCGAGGGAATTAAATCCGCATGTTCCGCCAAGTCAACCGCATGATAAGTCGTGCATCCAGAAAGTGCCGCAATGAATGCCAAGGAGAGAACACATCGGATAAATAACGCACGATGTGGAAACTTTTTTGTCATGCATGGAATATGGCGGACTAAAAAAGCAAAGCTCAACCATGGAAAGATGACCATTTGGCAATCTATACGGGTTTGCTATCCGCCAAATTTCTGCGAAGGTAGAGGGGAGATGAAAAAACCACTTCCCATTCGAATCCTACTGGTGGAAGATGACCGAGAACTTGCGGATCTTATATGCCGAGGACTCCGCCG